>NZ_JBFUID010000095.1:0-15596 GCF_056402055.1 Pseudomonas sp. P4_C4
GCTACGAATGGGAGGGCGAACGCATCATCCCTTTCATCACTGGCCGCGCCTGCATGACCGCCGACAGCACCTTGCTGATCGACGAACAGGACCCCTTTGCGTGGGGCATTTGAGCCGCCACGCCTTTTCCCTAACCCGATCTGAATGAACGCTTCAAGGAGTGACTACACAATGAGCGATAACATTTTCACTGGCTGCATCCCTGCACTGATGACTCCGTGCACCGCCGAACGCAAGCCGGACTTCGACGCGCTGGTGGCCAAGGGTCGCGAGCTGATCGACATCGGCATGAGCGCCGTGGTGTATTGCGGTTCCATGGGCGACTGGCCGCTGCTGACCGAAGCCGAGCGTCAGGAAGGCGTGGCGCGCCTGGTGGCCGCCGGCGTTCCGACCATCGTCGGCACCGGTGCCGTCAACAGCCGTGAAGCGGTGTCCCATGCGGCACACGCGGCCAAAGTCGGCGCCCATGGCTTGATGGTCATCCCTCGTGTGCTGTCTCGCGGCGCTTCGGCCACCGCGCAAAAAGCCCACTTCGCCGCGATCCTCCAGGCCGCTCCTGGCCTGCCGGCGGTGATCTACAACAGCCCTTACTACGGCTTCGCCACCCGCGCCGACCTGTTCTTCGAACTGCGCCGCGAGTACCCGAACCTCATCGGTTTCAAGGAATTCGGCGGTGCCGCCGACCTGCGCTACGCGGCTGAACACATCACCTCCAAGGACGATGACGTGACCTTGATGGTCGGTGTCGACACCCAGGTGGTGCATGGCTTCGTCAACTGCAATGCCACCGGTGCCATCACCGGCATCGGCAACGCACTGCCGCGCGAAGTGTTGCGCCTGGTGGCCTTGAGCAAACAAGCGGCCAAGGGCGATGCCAAGGCGCGTCGTCAGGCGCGGGAGCTGGAATCCGCACTCGCCGTGCTGTCGTCCTTCGATGAGGGTTGCGACCTGGTGCTCTACTACAAGCACCTGATGGTGCTCAATGGCGACAAGGAATACGCCCTGCACTTCAACGAGACCGATGTGCTCAGCGATGCCCAGCGTCGTTATGCCGAGAACCAGTACGCACTGTTCCGTCAGTGGTACGAGCAGTGGTCGGCCGAGCAGAACTTCGCCTGACATCCAGCCTGTACAGCGGCGTGCCAATGCGCGCCGCTTTTATTTTCGCCCACGGCGGTACGGCGTTTTTTCGCAAACGCCTCCCCTCTTTTTTTCAGGAACGACCATGACTCTGACAGGCAACATGTTGATCGGCCAGCAGGCCATCCCCGGCAGTCGCGAAGCGATCCGCGGCATTGATCCCGCCACTGATCTGCCCCTTGAACCGGCCTATCACGGTGGCAGCGGCGAGCACGTCGAACAGGCCTGCGCCCTGGCGTGGAGTGCCCTGGACAGCTATCGCGCGACGTCCCTGGACGCCCGCGCCGAATTCCTCGAAACCATCGCCAGCGAAATCGAAGCCCTGGGCGATGAATTGATCGACCGCGCCGTGGCCGAGACCGGCCTGCCGCGCCCGCGTATCCAGGGTGAACGAGGCCGCACTTGCCAGCAGTTGCGTACCTTTGCCCGCACCGTACGCGCAGGCGAGTGGCTGGATGTGCGGGTCGACTCCGCGCAACCGGAACGTCAGCCCCTGCCACGCCCTGACCTGCGTCAGCGTCAGGTGCCGCTCGGCCCGGTGGCGGTGTTCGGTGCCAGCAACTTTCCCCTGGCCTTCTCCGTCGCCGGCGGTGACACCGCGTCGGCGCTGGCCGCCGGTTGCCCGGTGATCGTCAAGGCCCATGGCGCGCACCCCGGCACCAGCGAACTGGTAGGCCGAGCGCTGGCCCGTGCGGTCAAACTTTGCGGGCTGCACGACGGCGTGTTCTCGCTGTTGTACGGCTCCGGCCGCGATGTGGGCATCGCCCTGGTCACCGACCCGCGCATCAAGGCGGTAGGGTTCACCGGCTCGCGCAGCGGTGGCATGGCCTTGTACAACGCGGCCCAGGCACGGCTCGAGCCGATCCCGGTGTATGCGGAGATGAGTTCGATCAACCCGGTACTGCTATTCCCCGCGGCACTGCAATCGCGTGCCGAAGCGCTGGCGCAAGGCTTCGTTTCATCCCTCACCCAAGGCGCCGGCCAGTTCTGCACCAACCCCGGTCTGGTGATTGCCCGCCAAGGCGCGGACCTTGAGCGCTTCATCAATGCGGCGGCAGATCATGTGCGACGCAGCCCGGCGCAGACCATGCTCACACCCGGTATTTTCAACGCCTACGAGGCCGGAGTCGACGCACTGCTCAAACATGCACACGCGGTGGCCATCGGCTTGCGGGGCGAAACCCCGAACCAGTGCCAGGCTCACCTGTTCGTCACCCAGGCCAGTGAGTTTCTCGCCGACCCGGCGCTGCAGGCAGAAATGTTCGGCGCCGCGTCGCTGATCGTGCAATGCGCCAGCGACGAGCAAATCCGCGAGGTCATCGAACACCTGGAGGGCCAGTTGACCGCCACCCTGCACCTGGACGATGCCGACGTGGAAAGCGCCCGGGCATTGCTGCCGATACTGGAGCGCAAGGCCGGGCGCCTGTTGGTCAATGGCTGGCCGACCGGAGTCGAAGTGTGCGACGCCATGGTCCATGGCGGCCCATTCCCGGCGACGTCCGATGCGCGCACCACCTCGGTCGGCACCGCCGCCATCCTGCGTTTCCTGCGCCCGGTCTGCTATCAGGACTTCCCCGACGCCCTGTTACCGGCCGCGCTCAAGCACGGCAATCCGTTGCAGTTGCGTCGCCTGCTCGACGGCCAGAGAGAAGCCTAGGCCATGTCCAACGACTCCCTTTTCAACAGCCCGCACACAGCGGCGGACGTTGCCGTGATCGGCGCCGGAATCATCGGCGTCGCCTGCGCCCTGCGCCTGGCACGCCAGGGCCGGCGGGTGGTGGTCATCGATCAACAGGAACCCGGCCGTGGCGCCTCCTTCGGCAATGCCGGGCACCTGGCCACCGAGCAGGTGTTCCCCATCGCCGACCTGTCGATCCTCAAACGCCTTCCCGCCATGCTCATGGACCCGATGGGCCCGCTGCGCCTGGACTGGAAATACATGCCCCGGGCCCTGCCCTGGTTCGCACGCCTGTTGTTGAACCTGCGCCCGGCGCCGTTCCAGCGCACTGTGGCCGGTATCCGCGCGCTCAATGAAAGCAGCCTGGGCGCCTGGCACCGGTTGCTGGAGACCATCGACCGCCCCGAACTGATGAAAGAAGACGGCTCGCTGCTGGTGTTCGAACGCCCCGACTCGCAACAGGCCATCGAAGCGCTGCAGGCGCGCATGCGCCAGCAGCAAGTGCCGGTGGATTTCTGGCAGGCCCAGGCGGTCCGCGATGCCGCGCCGCAACTCAGCGAGCAGATCCGCGGCGGCTTGTTCTTCCCGCGCACCGGGCACTTTCTCGATCCCTTCCGGGTGGTCGGCGAACTGGTCCACGCCGCCAAAAGCAACGGCGTACAGTTCCTCAAGCAACGGGTCGAGGGCGGGCAGTTGCATGACAACGGCGTGTCGTTGATCACCGATCAAGGCCGTTTCAACAGTCGCCAGGTATTGATTGCCTGTGGCGCCCATTCAGCGAAGCTCACCGCCGCACTGACCGGCAAGAAGGTGCCGCTGGACACCGAGCGCGGTTATCACCTGATGCTGCCCCACGAACACGGGCGCTTGCCGTTCGCCGTCACATCGCTGGAGCGCAAGTTCATCATGACGCCGATGACCGAGGGCCTGCGGTTGGCCGGCACCGTTGAATTCGCCGGTCTGGAATGCCCGCCGACCATGGAGCGCGCCTGGCAGTTGCACCGTCTGAGCAAAGGCCTGTTCAAACACGACCTGAGTGCCGAAGCCGCCACGCCGTGGATGGGTTTCCGCCCCTCCCTGCCCGACTCCCTGCCGATCATCGACCGGGTGTGCCACGGCAAGGTCCTGCTCGCCTTCGGTCATCAGCATCTGGGGCTGACCCAGGCGGCGGTCACGGCGGAAATGATTGCGCAAATGGCCTCGCCTTTGATCGAAGCCCAGCCTCACGGCCTGCCGGCGACTGCGCCGTACCGGCTCGATCGTTTCTGAGGATCACTTGAAAAAATCACTCGGCGTCTTGCCGAACTGCTTCTTGAACATGGTCGTGAACGCGCTCGGGCTGTCGTATCCCAGCTCCCCGGCGATGTCGATGATCTTCTCGCCGACGGCGATTCGTTCCAGCGCCAGCAGCAGTCGCGCTTGCTGGCGCCATTGGCCGAAGGTCATACCGGTTTCCTTGCGCAACCTGCGCTGGATGGTTTTTGCGTCGAGGCTCAATCGCGTACTCCAGTCCGACAACGTCGAGCCATCCCCGGGATTACGCTGCAACGCGGTGCAGATCAGGTTGATCCGTGGATCGGTGGGCTGTGGCAGGTTCAACGGCAAGGTCGGCAGGATCGTCAGTTCATCCAGAATCAGCCGCAGCACCCGGGCTTCCCGCGAGTCCGGATCGCGGTTGAAATCGAAATCGACCGAGACCTTGATCAGCTCACTCAACAATGCGGACACACTCACGGCCCGGGTTTCGGTGGGCAGATCCAGGCTCGCGTCGGGGTGCACGAACACGCTGCGCATCTTGATCGGCCCCACACAGCGAATCGAGTGCACCTCTCCACTCGGCATCCAGATGCCACGGCTCGGTGGCACCGTCCATTGGCTCGTTGCCGTGTGCACCACCATCACGCCTTCGATGGCATAGATCAGTTGGTGCTTCTCATGGGAATGCGGCGCGATATTCCAGTTTTCCGGGTAGTCGGTCGCACTGCTGCGAACGCTCCAGCCGCCCTGGTCGATTTCCGCAAGAAATGTCTGCAATGGCTTGATCATGTCGCCCTTTTTGCGATGGTCAGCGCCCGAGTTGCGCGAGACGGGCGTCTTCAGGGCCCATAGGATAACGTCGAACCCTGAAAATGGCTGCGCCTTGCGCTCGCAGTTCGCGTTTTTTATCCGGAAACTCGCCTATGTCGACCACTACCCTCAGCTCACCCTCACCCACCGTCTCCGTTGCAAGCCAGGCCAGCCCCTTGGTTATGCGCGTCATCGGCGCCTGTGCTTTGGCACACCTGATCAACGACTTGATCCAGGCCGTGCTGCCGTCGATCTACCCGATGCTCAAGACCACCTATGGACTGAGTTTCACCCAGGTCGGCCTGATCACCCTGACCTTCCAGCTCACCGCTTCACTGCTGCAACCGTGGATCGGTTTCTACACCGACCGGCATCCCAAACCGTGGCTGCTGCCAGCGGGCATGGTCTGCACCCTGATCGGTATTCTGATGCTGTCGATGGTCGGCAGCTTCCCGGCCATTCTCGTGGCCTCGGCACTGGTGGGGGTTGGCTCGTCGACCTTTCACCCCGAGACCTCACGGGTGGCGCGACTGGCCTCGGGCGGTCGCTACGGCCTGGCGCAGTCGACCTTTCAGGTCGGTGGCAACGCTGGTAGCGCCTTCGGCCCCTTGCTGGCCGCCGCGATCATCATTCCCTACGGCCAGGGCAACGTCGCCTGGTTCGGCCTGTTCGCGGTGTTCGCCATTCTCGTGCAGTACGGGTTGAGCCGCTGGTACCGCAACCACCTGAACCTGTTCAAGCTCAAGCAAGGCAGCAAGGCCACCCACGGCCTCTCCAAGCGGCGAGTGACCTTCGCCCTGGTGGTGCTGGCGTTGCTGGTGTTCTCCAAATACTTCTACATGGCCAGCTTCACCAGTTACTTCACCTTCTACCTGATCGAGAAATTCGACCTGTCGGTGGCCAGTTCGCAGTTGTACCTGTTCCTGTTTCTTGGCGCCGTCGCGGCGGGCACCTTCTTTGGTGGCCCGATCGGCGACCGGATCGGCCGCAAGCAGGTGATCTGGTTCTCCATCCTCGGCGCCGCGCCCTTCACTCTCGCCCTGCCCTACGTCGACCTGTTCTGGACGGGCGTGTTGAGCATGATCATCGGCTTCATCCTCGCCTCGGCATTCTCGGCGATCGTGGTCTTCGCCCAGGAACTGGTGCCCGGCAACGTCGGCATGATCGCCGGGGTGTTCTTCGGCCTGATGTTCGGATTCGGCGGCATTGGCGCCGCGCTGCTGGGGCATCTGGCGGATATCCATGGCATCGAGTACGTGTACATGCTGTGTTCGTACCTGCCGTTGCTGGGGATTTTGACGATCCTGTTGCCTTCGACCCGGAGTGCTCGCTGAAGGATTCAGCCGATCATTTTTGATACCCGCCCTGTAGCACTCGGTAACACCTGGCCCTGTTGCGGTGCGTCTTTGCCACGACGCACCGCCACCCGCCCCGCGCCACACGGGCAAAACCGCCATGGCGTACTTTGTGCATCCAAAGGCCATCCTCTTCTGCCTGTAGCCGCCATGCGCCCCAAGGAACTGAAACTCTGGACCACCGGAGTCGCCCACCTGCTCGACCTGCCTGCCGGGCATGCGCGGCTGTCGGGGTTGAGCCATTGGCTTCGGCAAATCTGCCCGGTCGATCATTTCGTGTTGTTTGTCTACGAAGGCAATCACCGGCCACTGGCGTTGTTCGATACGTTCTCGGCGGACAAGCGGGCGGTGTATGTCGATGACTATCAGTGCGGCCCTTACCTGCTCGATCCGTTCTACCTGGCCTGCACACGCGGGCAGGCACCGGGGCTGTGGCGTCTGCGCCAGTTCGCCCCCGACCACTTCTACCTCGGCGAGTACTTCCTGACCTATTACCAGCAGACGGGTCTGGCCGAGGAAGTGGCGTTTTTCGTCGACCTCGGCGGTGGTGCCACGGCGGTGTTGTCGTTGATGCGATCGAGCGCCAGCTGTGCGTTCAGCCGGGATGAAATGCAACTGGTCGAGTGCGCGCAAGCGGTGGTCGAACAAGTCATCAATGAGGCCTGGCGCTTGCGTCAGGCCCAGCAACCGCGACCGGCACAGGACCTGGACTTCAAGATCCGCGCAGCCTTCGACCAGTTCGGCGCGCACATCCTCACCGGGCGCGAGCAGGAAATCGTTCAACTGTTGTTGCGCGGCCACTCAAGTGCCTCGGTCGCCGAACAACTGAACATCAGCCCCGGGACGGTGAAGATTCACCGCAAGAACATCTACGCCAAGCTGGGCATTGGCAGCCAGTCGGAGTTGCTGGGGTTGTTTATACGGGAGTTGACGGAGGATCCGTTGCAGGCTCCCGGCCTCAAGCTGCAAGCCTGATGTTCATTGGTATACGCATATCCCTGTGGGAGCGAGCTTGCTCGCGGTGACGGCCATACATTCAACATCCATGTGTCTGACACACCGCCATCGCGAGCAAGCTCGCTCCCACAGGTCTACTGGTGATCCGGAGATTGTGGTCAGGGCGGATCAAGCTGATCCAGCGCCCCTGGGCTCAAGCTGCAAGCCTGATACCTGTCGGCTAGCAGAAACCCCTGTGGGAGCGAGCTTGCTCGCGATGGCGGCCATACATTCAACATCCATGTGTCTGACACAYCGCCATCGTGAGCAAGCTCGCTCCCACAGGTCTATCGGTGATCCGGAGATTGTGGTCAGGGCGGATCAAGCCGATCCAGCGCCCGGTTCACTGCCAGTTCACCGAGCATGATCACTTGCGCAATGCCCAACAGCGCATTGCGGCTCGTCCCCTCCAGATGATCCACCAGATCGTTGGCCATTACATTGGCCGAGGCCAGCGACTCGCAGGCATGCACCAGTAAGGTCTCGACATTGAGTTCGGGATTGACGATGAACATGGTGCTGGGCTTGCGCGGCGTCGCCATGATGTTGGGGCCGAGGTTGAGATCGAGGCTTTCGTACGGAGATGCCGGATCAGTGTCCGGGGGATTGGGTGTGACTTTGAACATAGTGAAACTCCTTGTACCGTAAAAAGGAGCCATCACTCTCACGCTACCAAACGTTGGGTGGTGGCCATACGCAGGTTGGTAGACCGGGTACAAGGAAACCGGCGCGCCCGAAGGCGCCCTGTGCATGGCCACCATGTAGCAGCAGAGCAGAAAAACGCTGCTGATAGTGACGCATTGCACCTTGTAACACCGGGCTACCAAACCCGATCACTGTTTTTCAGCGACCGGCAAACGATAAAACCCAGCCCCAAGGCGCACAAGCCGGCGGATTCTGGCGTACCTGTAGGCAACGACGCAAGGTGTTGTAGCTTGCGGGAAGTAACGCTGACAGCGATTAAACATACGCGTCTCAGCCTTGAATTTACGTGGCTTGCCCACGTTGAAATTCCTAGGACCGAAGAGGAAATATCTGACGTATTTTTAAGGTTGGCGGCCGGAAGCGTGAGGTTTAACTTGGCCGCTCTGATCAGGGATAACGATTTCTCGCCTGATTCAGGCGTTCTTTCAGGCATTTAGGGTGAAACGATTACATGCGCGAGACAAGGGTCGACAAAGGCAATTACCCGGCTCGCGACATTTGGCGTTATGATCACGTCAAATGTCGCATGGAGGTAATCGGTATGCCCGCCGTCAAAAATGAAGTCGTAGGGGCGCAGACAAAGCGTGTCGCCCGCAAGCCTGTTGAGGTGCTGCTACATGGCCGTAGTGGCGATACGCGCATGTTGATTATCCGATACACACAGGAAGGCTTTGATCTGAGCGACGTCAGGGACATGATTTCTATATCCGGCCTATACATGGAGCACGATCTTGTTCAGCGCATTACCGGGAAATCCCTCAGAACCGTGCAACGCTTGGCAAAGGAAACCCAGCCAGTTCGGCTGAACCAGCAACAAAGCACCGTCGCCTTTCAGTATGCACAGGTACTTGAGCACGCCATCAATGTGTTTGGCGATCAGCAGTTGGCTGAGGACTGGCTGAAGAAACCCTGCAAGTACCTGGAGGGTCATATTCCGCTGGAACTGATCGACAACTCGCTGGGTTTCCAGGTGGTAGAGGACTACCTGACCCGAATTGAACACGGGGTTTATCAATGAATCCTTTGCCTTGGGATGGGAAGTGGCACGCTTGGCGTCTGGACCGTGCGGTTTTCAAGGACACATGGGATAGCGGCATTGGTGCGCAACTATCCGGTGGCCGATGGAACCCTCCCGGCCGCCGGGTTATTTACGCTTCGGCCGACCCGGCTACGGCGATTTTAGAGGTCGCCACCCACGCAGGCTTCGATACGCTCGACAGGGTGCCTTATGTGCTGACGTGTTTCGAAGTGCTGGATTCGAATGTCATCAAAGTTGTTCAACCTGAAGATGTACCGAACCCTAACTGGCTAATCCCATCTGAACTTTCGCCCAATCAACAGCATTTCGCTGATGAGCTACTGGCCGAACACCCGTTCGTGCTTATCCCGTCCGCAGTTACCCGCCACTCTTGGAACCTACTCGTTAGCTGTGATTTGGCGGCGGATCAATTCAAGCTTGTTTCGCAGGAGCGTTTTGGACTGGATACCCGCTTACTGAAATGAATGAGAATGTCGAACTTGCACACCAGAACCTCAAATGCAGCCTGTCGCGTGTGATCTCTACGCTGCACACCTACTGAACACCTGCTCCACCCCCCTCCTATCCCCCAAGGGATATATACACCGCAAAACCCCGATTGCTAGTTTGGCCCCCGACGCACTGATTCATCACTGCAAGGGAGCCCGCCTCGTGAACAACACCCCGCCAAGCGATATCGAATTCTGCAATGTGGTCAAACGCTATGGCGAGGTGCAGGCCGTCAGCGGTCTGGATTTCGCGGTGCGGCGTGGCTCGTTTCATTCCTTTCTCGGCGGCTCGGGCTGTGGCAAGACCACCACCCTGCGCATGATCGCCGGCTTCGAACAGCCCACCAGCGGTGAGGTGCGACTGGCCGGCAAAAGTGTGGCCGGCGTGCCGGCGTTCGAACGGCCGGTGAACATGGTGTTCCAGCATTACGCGCTGTTCCCGCATTTGACCGTGGCGCAGAACATTGCCTACGGCCTGCGTTATCGCAATCCACGCCCGGACAAAAAACAGCAACTGCGCATGGCCGATGAGGCGCTGGAAATGGTGCGCCTCAGCGGCTTTGGCCAGCGCAAGCCGAGTGAATTGTCCGGCGGCCAGCAACAGCGTGTCGCCCTCGCCCGCGCCTTGGTCAACAAGCCAACCGTGTTGCTGCTCGACGAACCGCTGGCTGCGCTGGACCGCAAGCTGCGCAAGGAGATGCAATCGGAATTGCTGCGTTTGCAGCGCGAGGTCGGCATCACCTTTGTGCTGGTCACCCACGACCAGGAAGAAGCCCTGTCGATGAGCGACAGCATCAGCGTGATGCACAACGGTTCGATCATCCAGACCGCCACCCCGGAACAACTCTACGAAGCCCCGGCCAGCCGTTACGTGGCTGATTTTATCGGCGAGTCCAACCTGTTCGACGGCACCGTGCGCCAGCTCAACGGCAACTCGGTGGTGCTGCGCACCGAGCAAGGGCTGGAGCTGACCAGCCCCCTCACCCCCACCGGCAAAGCCTTGAGCGCCAACGCCGCCGGTTGCATTGCGGTGCGGCCGGAGCTGATCAGCATCGCCAGGGCCAACGCCGAGATGGCCCGGGAAGTGAAGCTGCAAGGCTGCGTCGAGGACCGCATCTACCTGGGCAATTCCACCGAATACCGCGTGCGCACCCAGGCCTTCGGCGTGGTCTGCGTGCGGGTGCCGCGCCAGCAGGATCACGGCGCCAATGCATTCGAACACGGCGCGCCAGTGCGCGTCGGCTGGGATCACGCCAATGGCCTGGCCATGGCGTTGTAAATCATCGATTCGTTTCATCAACCGGATGTGGAGCGTGCTATGGACCAGAAGACTTTTATCAAAACCCTGCGCAGCTGGCAGAACGGCTCAATCAGTCGCCGAGAATTCCTTGGCCGCACGGGCCTGGGGATCGCCGCTGCCGTGGTCGCGACCAACATGCCCGGCCTGCTGACCTCCACCGCCGAGGCCGCCGAGCAAACCAAGCTCGGTGATCGCCTGTCGCTGGCGACCTGGCCGAACTACCACAGCCAGGAAAACCTCGACACCTTCGCCAAGACAACCGGCGCCCGGGTGTCGATGAGCGTGTTCGGTTCCAACGAAGAAATGCTCGCCAAATTGCAGGCCGGCGGCAGTGGCTGGGACGTGCTGGTGCCGACCAACTACACCATCAGCACCTACGTCGGCCTGGGCCTGATCGAGCCGCTGGACCTGTCGCGCATTCCCAACTTCGATGCCTCGGCGTTCCAGCAGAAGTTCATGGCCCAGGGCACGGTGGACGGCAAGGTCTACGCGGTGCCGAAAAACTGGGGCACCACCGGCATGCTCTACGACGCCGGCAAGCTGAAAAACGGCCCCGCCAGCTGGAAGGAATTCTGGGCCGCCGCCCAAGGCCCGGCCAGCGGCCGCACGATGGTCCACGACTATCAACTGACCGCCATCGGCAATGCGCTGAAAAGCTTCGGCTACAGCTTCAACTCCCTGGACCCGAAAGAACTGGCCGACGCGGAAAAACTGCTGATCGAGGTCAAGCCGCACCTGTTCGCGATCAATTCCGACATCCAGCCATCGATGCGCAGCGGCGATGCCTGGCTGGCGATGTCCTGGACTGGCGATGCCTCGCAATTGCACCGCGACAACGCGCAAATGCAGTTCGAGCTGGGCAAGGAAGGTGGCGAGTTGTGGAGCGACTTCTTCGCCATCCCGAAAAGCTCGGAGCACAAGGATGCCGCCTACGCGTTCATCAACTACCTGCTCGATCCGCAGCACAACAAGCTCGAAGTGCTGAGCCACGGCTACCCGAGCGGCGACAAGCGTGTCGACGCGCTGCTGCCTGTGGCGATGCTCGACGATCCGATCATGTACCCGGCCGCCGAGGCCCTGAGCCCGCTGGAGTTCGGTGCCGCCGCGACGCTGACCAGCCCGGCGCGCGCCGAACTGATGGCGCGTTTCAAGTCCGCCTGATCGCTTGACCATGGCCAATGAGGAGTCACCCATGAATGCCGCCGCCCACCCCCAAACGGTGCAGCCGGGCCGTGCCCTGCCGGTCGAGGTTCGCCAACGGCGCACCCTGGGCCGGCGCATCACCCTGGTGATGCTCTTGCCTTCGACCCTGTGGTTTCTGCTGCTGTTGTTGATGCCGCTGGTGATCATCCTGGTCTTCAGTTTCGGCGAGCGCAGCGCCGTGGGCGGTTACGCCGGTGGCTTCACCCTGGCCAACTACCTGAACCTCGGTTCTCGCGGCGCGGCGTTCAGCAACACGCTGATGCTCGCGCCGCTGGGTACCCTGGTGTGCCTGTTGGCGGCCTATCCGTTGGCGTACTTCCTCGCGGTCAAGGTCACGAGGAACCGCTCGCTGTTGCTGACCCTGGTGATCGTGCCGTTCTGGACCAGTTTCCTGATCCGCACCTATGCGTGGATTTTCATCCTCAGTGGCAAAGGCATTCCGGCACTGCTGGCCAGCCTGGGTCTTGAGGATGTGCGGCTGATCAACACGCCGTGGGCGGTGCTGATCGGCATCGTCTACGGCTACCTGCCGCTGATGGTGYTCCCGATCTACGTCAGCCTGGAAAAACTCGACAAGCGCCTGCTCGAAGCCTCGGCCGACCTCGGTGCCAGCGCCTTCGAAAGCTTCCGCCGGATCACCCTGCCACTGTCCGCACCGGGGATCATCACCGGGGTGATGCTGGTGTTCATCCTGTTGATGGGCGAGTTCCTGATCCCGGCCATTCTCGGTGGCGGCAAGGTGTTCTTTGTCGGCAACGCGCTGGTCGACCTGTTCCTGCAATCGCGCAACTGGCCGTTCGGCAGTGCGCTGGCCATGACGTTGGTGGCGATGATGCTGCTGATCATCGGCGTGTACTTGAAACTGGTGGCGCGCTACGGCGGTCGCCCTGCCGACGGAGGCCTGTGACATGTGGCTGCGCAGCTATTCGACATCGCTGTACCTGTTCCTCTACGCGCCGATTGCCCTGATCGTGCTGTTCAGCTTCAACGCCGGGCGCAGTGGCCTGGCCTTTCAGTGCTGCTCGGTGCAATGGTTCGGCACCGCGTTCGGCAACCCGTTCATCATGGAAGCCCTGGGCAACAGCGCGCTGATCGCCGCAAGTTCCTCGGTGATTGCCACGCTGTTCGGCACCCTGGCGGTGTTCGGCTTGCAGCGTTGCGGCGCCAAGGTGCGCCTGCTGTTCGATGCGTTGACCTACTGCGCGATCATCGTGCCGGGCATCGTCATCGGCATCTCGACGCTGATTGCCTTCATCAGCCTGTTCGACCTGATCAACCCGCTGCTGGCGAGTTGGTTGCCGACAGTGCCGAAATTGAACATGGGCTTCTTCACCGTGATCGCTGCGCATTCGCTGTTCACCATGGCCCTGGTGATGGTGATCGTGCGCAGCCGCGTCGACTCGCTGGACAAGGCCTTACTCGAAGCCTCGGCGGACCTGTACGCGCCACCGATGGACACCTTCTGGCGGGTCACCCTGCCGCAGATCAGTCCGGCGATCATGGCTGGATTCCTGCTGGCCTTCACCTTCAGCTTCGACGATTTCATCATCGCGTTCTTCGTCGCCGGCTCTGAAACGACGCTGCCGATCTACATCTTTTCCTCCATCCGCCGCGGCGTGACGCCAGAGATCAACGCGATTTCCACGGTGATCATCTGCGTGTCGCTGGCCTTGCTGTTCACTTCCCGCCATCTGCAAAACCGCCGTACCGGCGTCCAGGAGTCACACCATGCGTGATCAGCTCTACATCAACGGCGAATGGGTCAGCCCGGACCTGGGCGGCTATCTGGACGTGATTGATCCGGCTACCGAACAGGTCTTCCACCGCGTGGCGGCGGGCACTGAAGAGGATGTCGACCATGCCGTGCGTGCGGCCCGTCGCTCCTTCGACAATGGCTGGGGACAAACCAGCGGCGCCGAGCGTGCGCAGTGGCTCGAGGCGCTGGCCGATGAGCTGGAAAGCGGCCAGCAGACGCTGGCGGAACTGGAAGTGCGTGACAACGGCAAGCCGCTGCCCGAAGCGCAATGGGACATTGGCGATGCGATCGGTTGTTTCCGTTACTACGCCGGTTTGGCCCGCGATCTTGACCAGCAGCAGGATCAGCCGTTGGCCTTGCCGGATGAGCGTTTTCGCTGCCGCCTCCGCCACGAGCCGATTGGCGTGGCCGGGCAAATCATTCCCTGGAACTACCCGCTGCTGATGGCCGCGTGGAAGGTGGCGCCAGCCTTGGCCGCCGGGGCCACCGTGGTGTTGAAACCGTCCGAACTGACGCCATTGACCGCGCTGGAACTGGCGGCCGCTGCCGATCGTATCGGCTTGCCCGCCGGGGTGCTGAACCTGGTCACCGGCCTCGGCGCCGACGCCGGCAGCCCGCTCACCGAGCATCCGGGGGTGGACAAACTGGCCTTCACCGGCAGCGTGCCCACCGGGGCGAAAATCATGTCGGCAGCGGCGCGGGACATCAAGAACATCAGCCTGGAACTGGGGGGCAAGTCTGCGTTCATCGTGTTTGATGACGCCGATGTCGAAGCCGCTGTGGAGTGGATTCTGTTCGGGATTTTCTGGAACCAGGGTCAGGTGTGCAGCGCGACTTCACGCCTGCTGGTGCAGGAAACCATCGCCCCGCGCCTGATCGAACGGCTGGTGGAGGAAACCCGCAAGATCAGCATTGGCCCCGGTATGCAGCCCGGCGTTCTGCTCGGGCCGCTGGTCAGCCAGGGCCAGTACGACAAGGTGCTCGGCTTCATCGACCAGGGCTTGGCCAGCGGCGCCCGTTTGCTCACCGGCGGACGGCGACCGGCGCATCTGGCCGAAGGGTATTTCATTGAGCCGGCGATCTTCGATGAGCCGGGGCACAGCAGCATCTTGTGGCGCGAAGAAGTGTTCGGCCCGGTGCTGTGCATCAAGCGCTTCAAGACCGAAGAACAAGCGCTGCAAATGGCCAACGCCAGCCGCTTCGGCCTGGCCGCCGCCGTGATGAGCGCCGATTTGCAGCGCACCGCCCGGGTCGCCAACCAGCTGCGCGCCGGGATCGTCTGGGTCAACTGCTCGCAACCGACCTTCGTCGAAGCGCCCTGGGGCGGGATGAAACACAGCGGCATCGGCCGGGAGCTGGGGCAATGGGGGTTGCACAATTACCTGGAGGTCAAGCAGGTGACCGAGTACGTCAGCGACGAGCCGTGGGGTTGGTACTTGAAGTAAACCAGTCAACCTCTTTGCTTTTGCTTTTGCTTTTGCTTTTGCTTTGGCTTTTGCTTTTGCTTTGGCTTTGGCTTTGGCTTTTGCTTTTGCTTTTGCTTTTGCTTTTGCTTTGGCTTTGGCTTTGGCTTTGGCTTTGGCTTTGGCTTTTGATCTTCTTGCCCCCTCGAGAGGCCGAGCGCAGGTTCTGCGCAGTGGGCAACCCGGCATGGATGCCGGGTTAGCCGCCCCCGGCCCAGAGTGTGTAAAAACTCCAAAGCAAACCCTTGCTATGATTTCCCAGGATTTCATCGCAAGGGTTGCCCATGAAACGCTTCATTCAAGGTGAACACCGAGGTCAAAGGACCCTGCTCCCCGAGAGCCTGGACGATTACGTCAGCGAGACTAATCCGGTGCGTGTTGTCGATGTCTTCGTTGATGAACTTGA
>NZ_JBFUID010000096.1:0-15217 GCF_056402055.1 Pseudomonas sp. P4_C4
ACTCTGGGCCGKSSGCGGCTAACCCGGCATCCATGCCGGGTTGCCCACTGCGCAGAACCTSCRCTCGGCCTCACGAGGGGGCGTGCACCGCAACAGCACCGCGAGGCGAGCTAACGCTCGACCTCGTTGTTTGGTGGTGCACGCGTTCCCCTGTAGGAGCTGCCGAAGGTTCGGGCCGCGTTCGGCAGCCCCTACAGATATTTCGTTATATGTGCTCCCCGGGATTGCGTGAAGAACCTTTTATTTGGTGCTTACTGCGCCAGATGTAGCAACAGGAAATCGATGAATGCCCTCGATTTGTGGGGCAAATGCGGGCTGTTGGGAAACACCACATTGACGGACTGCGAGGGCAGCGAATAGTCGGGCAACAACCGGATCAGCCGCTCGCTGGCGATATCGTCCTTGACCACCCAGGCGGGCAGCACCGAGACGCCTAGCGACGACAACGTCATGGAACGGATGGCCGTGGAAGAATTGGATTCAAACTGATTGATCCCGTTGATCTCGACAGTCCCCAAGTGCGGATGGCGCAACGTCCACTGGGTCGGTGCCTGCAGGTTGCTGTTGGCGATCCACGGCACCGAATTCAGGTCCTGAGGATTCTGCACCGGGTGACGTGCAAGAAACGTCTCGGTAGCCACCAGGACAATTTCATAATCCGCCAGTTTACGGCTCTTGAAAGCCGTGTCCGCCAAATGGCCTAAACGGATTACCAGGTCTAACTTTTCCGCCACCAGATCATTGAGTGACGAGTTGAAGTTATAACAGAGTTTTATTTCCGGGTAGCGCTCTATAAATTGCGGTATCAACGGAAGAATATAGGCCTCGCCGTATTCACTGGTGGAACTGAAGCGCAACTTGCCGGACACCCGATTATGTCCTTTTAATACATTATCGAAGGCGTTATCGATGTCCGCGACAATACCTTTGAATTCTTCATAAAAGTCCTGACCGGTTTCGGTGAGGGATATATTTCGGGTGTTTCTAATCAACAACGTCGCTGACAGCACGTCCTCCAGCGCCTTGACATGCAGGCTGGCCATGGCTTTGCTGATGCTCAGGTAATTGGCAGCCTTGGTGTAAGAACCAAAATCGACCACGGCAAGGAATGTCTGGACCCGATTAAGATGAGTGTGCATAGAAATATGGTTCACTGTTAAATCCCGTCAAACATTGTTTCAAGGATAGTCGTATCGACAGTTCAAGTCCACCGCCCTTATGCTTTGYGGAAAAGGGGAAACAACATGATCTATCGCTACAAAGTTACACTGATATTTCTGATCGGCTTTTTTATAGACTGCATTAACATCTTTATGTCAGCGGTCGCATTACCGAGTATATCGGCAGCGCTGCACGTTAGTACTTCAGACGTTGCCTGGGTGGCTAACGCTTATATTCTGGGGCTGACACTGATCATTCCGGTCAGCACCTGGTTGGCCGGTCGTTTTGGCAGTCGGGAAATCCTCACCACCTCGATGATCGTGTTTACAGCCTCCGTGTGGATGTGTGGGCTGGCCAACAGTTTCAACGAGCTGGTGATCTGGCGCTTCGTCCAGGGGATTGGCGGCGGCCTGTTGATTCCTGTCGGACAGGCACTGACGTTCAACCTGTTCAAGGGCGAGCAGCGGGCGAAAATATCCACGTTGGTCATGGCCGTTGCCCTGATTGCGCCCGCCATTTCACCGACCATCGGCGGCATCATCGTCGACAGCAGCTCCTGGCGCTGGGTGTTCTACAGCAACATCCCGTTCTCACTGATCGCGGCATTGCTGTCATGGTTCTGGATCAACGAAGCGCGACCGACGACTTTGCCCAGACCCGACATCAAGGGCTTGCTGCTGGTCAGCGCGGCACTCGGCAGCCTGCTGATGGGCATGTCGTTGTATGGCGGCGACGCTCCGGCATGGGTGGCCGGCCTTTTCGTCATGGCCGGCGTTACGTTCGTCGTGCTGTACGGGCTGCACTACCGCACCTGCAAAAATCCGATCATTGAACTGAGCCTGCTCAAAAGCAAAAAACTCAGCACCTCCGTCTATATCTATTACGCGATTCCCGGTGTGTTCACGGGGGTCAACTTGATGAGCATCTTCTTCCTGCAAAACACCCTGCACTTCAGCGCCCGACTGACAGGGATGTTCATGATCCTCTACGCCATCGGCGCATTCATCGCGATGCTGATCTGTGGCCGGGTCTATAACCGGATGGGCGCCAAGCGGCTGTTTGCCCTCGGGATGCTATTGCACAGCGCCGGCATCGCCACCCTGTTACTGGTGAACGATCCCTCAGACTTTCTGGTGATCGTCATCGCCTACAGCTTGATGGGGATCGGCGGCGGCATCGGTGCCAACACAGCACAAACCACGTCGCTGATGGACTTCGAGGGCAATGACACCCACAAGGCCAGTGTCATCTGGAACATCAACCGACAGATGTCATTCAGCATCGGCGCGGCCCTCTTCCTGATGGTTTTCAACCTGCTCTTGAAGCATTTCGATACCACCCAGGCCTACCACGTGACCTTTGCCATCGCCGCGCTGGTGGGCCTGTTCCCACTCTTTCAACTGAGTCAGTTGAACGCTCAAATGGACTGTCATGCACAACAAAATAGTTGAACAGGCGCACCACAGCATTCATCACGTGCACGAGCTGATCCACACCCTGTTCACCGACTCAAACGGTAAGGGGCAGGCCACGCTTGAACCTCTGATATCGGCCTTTGCCGAGCACTTCACCATGGTCACCACCTCGGCCGCCATTGTCAGCCGGGCGACGGTCGAACAGATGTTTAAAGGTGCAGTCGGCGCCAAGCCAGGCCTGGAGATCGTCATCAGCGATCTGCAGACGGTCTGGCAGGAAGGCAACAGCGTGGCGATTCGCTACAAGGAAACCCATCGCCTCGGCCAGCGCGAAAGCTCACGGGTTTCGGTGGCGATCATTGGCATGCATCACCACAACGCCCAATGGATCTACCTGCATGAAACGCCGCTAAGCCAGGAAAGCTGATTCTCGTATGAACTACACAATCACTGATTGCCGAATGCTCTCGGCCTCTATCAAAGAAATCACCGTCAGCCCGCTAACAGCGGGGTGTGCGGTGCCGGCGGCGGGCGTACATTTCAAATGAAGGCTGCATTGCCTACCCACTCAGGGGATTTACCGCTTTTGCAGACATCTCTGAATGTCTGCAATGGGCGGTTCTCTGCCGGTCGTCACTACAGCGTGTGCTGGTCAAGTCGAATGCAAACAGTTGGTCAACACGGATGCAATCAGGTGGTCAAGTCCATGCAATTACCCAATCACAAAACGCTGAAAGAGTGGAAAGCTGAGTACGGATCCGCGACTGTTGAATCCTGGCAGATAAAGTGATTCTGGCTTGAGTACAAAAGAGCCCTGAAAGAGCCTTTTTTGTTTGGTATGTAATGGCTGCCCAGGGACGGAAAAACGCCCCGGCACTTTCTGGAGGATGTTGGGAAGTTGGCGATGAGAATCATAGGGACGAGTTGGTGCAGCTTTGCCTACGGCGTCTCACCATTTGTCAGCAAACCGAATCGTTCATCCGTAGAGTTGGCCGTCAATGAAATATGACGGCCATCAGTTGGGGCTCTTTAGCCTGTAGTCATCCCGGAAATGCCACGTCGCTGACGCGCTCTTCACTCATCGGCACCGAAAGGCACCAGGTGAACATCAGCTGTATTGATTTGCCGACCCGTCAGCGGGTTTTGGTTTTCTGGAACAGGTTGACTGGTAAGCAATTGCCAACCATATGAACCAACCCGGCATGACCATCAAGGCAATTCGGGTGTCGGGTCTCAATGCCAACAGGCAGAGAACGAAACCCAGAAACCCCAGGGAAAACCAGGCCATCGGCACGCCGCCAGGCATCTTGTAGGCCGATTTCGCATGCAGCTCGGGTCGCTTTTTGCGATAGGCAATGTAGGACGCGAGGATGGTCGACCAAGTGAAAATCACCAGGATTGCCGACACGGTAGAAACGATGGTGAACGCTGTCATCACTTCTGGAACGATGAACAGCAACAGTACTCCCACCAGCATCAACAGTGTGGTGAACGCCAGGCTCAGCAAAGGCACGCTATTGCTCGACAGACGCCGGAAAATCCCCGGAGCGTTGTCCTGATTGGCCAGTCCAAACAGCATGCGACTGGATGAAAATACGCCACTGTTGGCCGATGAGGCGGCGGATGTCAGTACCACAAAATTGACGATGCCGGCTGCTGCGGGAAACCCTGCGACCAGAAACAGCTCGACGAACGGGCTCTTGTTGGGCGAAACCTGTTGCCAGGAAGTCACTGCAATAATGCAGGCCAGTGCCAGCACATAAAACAGGATAATTCTCAGCGGAATCGAGTTGATGGCTTTAGGCAGGGTCTTCTCGGGGGAGCGCGTTTCGGCGGCTGCGGTGCCGATCAGCTCGGTGCCCGCAAAGGAGAAAATCGCCATCTGGAACCCGGCAAAAAAACCGAACAAGCCGTTGGGGAAGGCGGCCTGTTTATCCAGCAAGTGGTTCAGGGATGCAGTAACGCCACTGGGTGAGACAAAGGAGCTGGCAATCATCACCATGCTGACGCCAATCAGGGTGACGACGGCAATGATCTTGATGATCGCGAACCAGAACTCCACCTCACCAAAAAGCCTGACAGTCAGCACATTCAAGGCGAACAGTGTCATCAGCATGCCGATCGCCGGTATCCAGGCGGGTACATCGGGGAACCAATACTGAAAAAATCCACCCACCACGACGGCATCACCTATCACTGCAACGCTCCAGCTTAGCCAGTATGACCAGCCAAGGAAAAATGCCGCGCGTGGGCCAAGATAGGCACCGGCAAAATCCGCGAAGGTTTTGAAGTTCAAGTTGGAGAGCAACAGTTCGCCCATGGCACGCATGACGAAGTAGACGAACAGACCGATGATCATATAGATGAGGATGATCGACGTACCGGAGAGGGCGATGATCTTCCCGGAGCCCATGAACAGACCGGTACCGATGGCACCTCCCATGGCCATTAACTGAATGTGACGATTGCTGAGCGTGCGCTGCAGCGCGGGCTGTTCAACCAGCCCGGACGGAGTCGATTTCATTACAAAACCTCTTGATTTTATGTTTTTGAGTTTTGGCAGAAAAGTGGGTGTCGAGCGTTCTTGTTAGAGATGCAACGGCTACTGACGGTGGTGGTTTGCGGGTGGCAGGGTTTCTCGTCCGCTCACCCGGTGAGTAGCCCCTTGGCACTTTGCTCAGGGGGCCTCACCTATGGCTATCAACTGACTGTGCGCAGGCGTGAGGGGGCGATTGCTGGCAGCTGATCAAGCAGTTGGTAGAGGTTTTTTATGTTGGCAGGCGTCGGCACCAGATGGATGCGCTCACCGATGGCATGCTCCCGCGCCAGGTCGTGCACGTAGCGCAGTGACGAAAAGTCTTCCAGGGCAAAACCCACCGAATCGAAAACGGTGACCTGGGTGTCGTTCTCACGGCCCGGGACATCGCCCTGGACAATCCGGAAGAACTCCACGACGGGAAAGTCGGCCTCCAATTGTTGAATATCGCCTTCAATCCGGGTTTGAGGTTCAAACTCAACGATGACCCGGGCATTGCGCAGGATGTCGGCGTGCAGTTCGGTTTTCCCTGGGCAGTCACCGCCCACGGCGTTGATATGCATGCCGGGCTCGATCATCTCGGGCGTCAGAATCGTTGCATAGGCCTTGTCTGCGGTGACTGTGGTGACGATGTGCGCGCCCTTGACCGCTTCCTGTACCGAGTTGGCCAGAATCACCTCAATATCCGGGAATGCGGCCAGGTTGTGCTTCAACTTGAGTGAAGCGTCGCGATCGATATCGAAAATGCGAATTTCCTTGATGGACAGCATTTCGTGGAAGGCGAGGGCCTGAAACTCGCTTTGGGCGCCATTGCCGATGATTGCCATGGTGCTTGCACCCGGGCGCGCCAGGGACTGCGCAACCAATGCGGAAGTCGCTGCCGTGCGCACGGCTGTGGTCAGCGTCAGTTCGCTGAGCAAGGTTGGATAGCCACTGTGGACATCGGCCAGGACACCGAAGGCCATGACCGTCAGCAAGTTGCTTTGACCGTTGTCCGGGTGACCGTTCACGTACTTGAACGAGTACTGCTGGCCATCGTCGGTCGGCATCAACTCGATCACACCGTCGGCCGAATGATTGGCGGTGCGGGGCGACTTATCAAACTGCGCCCAGCGTGAATAGTCAGTTTCGATGTAAGTGGCCATCTCGCGGATTGCCCGGCGGATTCCCACTGTGGCGAACAGGCGTGCGGCATGATCGACGTCTATAAAAAGAGTCATGTTTTTATTCTCCGATTCAATAGTTGAAGCGTTGCGATTCAGGGGATGACTCAGGCGCGTTTACTCTCATAGCCATGCAGTACGTTGACCGCATTGATCCCGATTTCATCGACCATGTAGCCACCTTCCATGACGAATAGGGTGGGGCAGCCGACGCTCGCGATCAGTTCGCCGATGCCGATGAAGTCTTCACTTTCCAGCAGGAAGTGACTGATGGGGTCGTCCTTGAACGTGTCGACGCCCAGTGAAATAACCAACACTTCAGGGGCAAATTGCTGGAGTTTCTTGCAGGCGTGTAGCAGGGCGTTGCGATAGCTTTCCCAGGTGGTGTTCTTCGGCAGCGGATAGTTCAGGTTGTATCCTTCGCCTTGCCCTGCGCCGACTTCGTGGCTGAAGCCTGAGTAGTACGGGTAGGACACCGCCGGTTCGCCGTGCAGCGAGACAAACATGACGTCACTACGCTCGTAGAAAATGTTCTGGGTGCCGTTTCCGTGATGAAAGTCGACGTCCAGTACGGCGACACGTTTGGCACCTTGAGTAATGGCCTGCTGTGCAGCAATGGCGGCGTTGTTCAGATAGCAGTAGCCGCCCATGTATTCACGCGCCGCGTGATGGCCGGGCGGTCGGCACAGGGCAAAAGCGCTGTCGTGGCCTTCATCGATCAGCGCCAGGCCGGTGAGGGCGATGTCTGCACTGGTTTTCACCGCTTGCCAAGTGGTGGCGGTAATCGGGGAGCCGGCGTCCATGGCATAGAAACCCAGCTTGCCGTCGATGAAAGTCGGCACTTGCTCGTTGGACAGGTCGCGCACTGGCCATACCAGCGGTAGGGCATCGTGCGTACGTCCGGTCGCGCTCCATTCTGACCAGGCGCTTTCCAGAAAGCTGACGTAGCGCTCGCTGTGCGCATTGACGTAACACGACCGGTCAAATGCTCGCGGCTCGACGATCTGGCCAAGGCCTACCTGCTTGACACGGTTATGGACGGTATCGGCCCGACTGGGCTGTTCGAACGACGGCTTGAGCACGCCGTCTTTCAATTCGGTGCCGTGGTGCAAGCGGTGGGAATCACTGAAAACTGTAAACATTCTGCGCATCCGTTAATGTGAACCAGTGCAAATATTCTGTTCCGGCCGGGATGCGCTTTCTTTGCTTTGTTTTCGTGGTTTACTAGATTATTCGGGCGTTTTTACTATGGAATGGCGTAATGCAGAAAAAATCATCCAAACGCATCAGTCTCGACGATACCGACTTGGCAATCCTCGCATTGCTGCAAGAAGATGCGAGTATTTCCAACGCTGAGCTCAGTGAGCGCTTGTCGTTAAGCCTGACACCTTGCTGGAGGCGGCGTAAGAGAATGGAGGAGGCGGGCGTGATCAAGGGGTATCAGGCGAACCTTGATCGACGAATGCTGGGGCTGGATATCATGGCGTTCGTGCACATCCGTTTTTCCACCCACGCCGATCACGCTCCCGACGCTTTCGAGGCGGTGATTGCGCAATTGCCTGAAGTGTTGTCCTGTCACAAGATCACCGGGGATGCCGATTACGTGCTGCAAGTGTTGGCAGAGGATCTTGATAGCTACAGTGACTTTATCGAGCAGGTGCTCAGGCGTCAGGTGGGCATTGCGTCCATCCAGTCCAGTCTGGCTTTACGCGAGGTCAAGACCAGTAGCCGTATCGCGATACCCAAATCGAGCAAGGAGTGAATGGGCAGGGGTTAGATCACCTTGTGAAACCCTGCCTTTGACGTAGCTCCGTTGTAATGAAGCCCGGAATAGCAAGGTGCTGACAAAGTGGAAAGCTGAGCACAGCTCTGCGACCGTTGAGTCCTGGCTGACCAAGTAATTCTGAAATGAGTACCAAAGGGCTCTTCGAGGGCCCTTTTTTACGTCATAGGGTCTTCAAGCGATGTGTTCTGGAATTGCTTGATTAGCGATTTGTGCAACCGTAGGTAGCGTTCAGAAAATACAAATGCGAATACGTATCAAAAGCTGATAATGCGGTATACCATACGCCTCGATTTGTTGGCACGTATGCCGTCCCATTTGGCTATTTTCTCAAGGTTTCCTAGATGCGTCGTACTCTGGTTTCTATCTGTGTGATTCATGCGTTTTCCGCTTCCTCCTGGGCAGAGGGCGCCACAACCGATAAAGCCAGTCTGGAGTTGCAAGCAACCGACATCGTTGGCACGGCTGACTTTGAAACCGCCCTGGGGCCCGTCGACGGGTACCGGGCGACGCGTTCATCCAGTGCAACGCGTACCGACACGTCGATCCACGAGACGCCTCAATCCATCAGTGTAGTGACCAAGGATGTCGTGGAAGACATCAGTGCCACCCGATTGCAGGACGCGCTCGATTACGCCGGTGGTGTGGGGCGGGCCAACAACTTTGGCGGCCAGGGCCTGACCACATTTACCGTGCGTGGATTTACCACCGGGGAGTTTTATCGCAACGGGTTCCCGATCAACCGTGGCTATCCGAACATGCCGGATGCGAACACCATCGAAAGGCTCGAAGTTCTGCGAGGGCCTGCGACCATGCTCTATGGCCGAGGCGATCCAGGTGGCACGTTCAACATCATCTCCAAACAACCTCTGGCCGAGCCCACTGTGACGCTGGGTAGCCAACTCGACGACCAGGGAATGCAACGCGGAACTCTGGATGCCTCCGGCCCGCTGGATGAAGAAGGCCGTTTGGCCTATCGCTTGAATGTGGTGGGAGAGGGCGGCGATACCTTCCGAGATCATGTCGAAACCGAACGATACGGCGTCACTCCGGTACTTGCCTGGCAGGTCGACGACGACACCAAGGTGATCTTCGAGGGGGATTTCATGCGCAACAATCACCCGCTGGATCGCGGCGTGACGCACTTTCCCAATCAAATCGGCATAGCCTCTCGCGACACCTTCTTCGGTGAAAAAGACGTTGGCAAACTGCACAACGACAACAACATGGCGCAGCTGCGGTTCGAGCATCTGCTGAGCGATAACTGGACGTTGGGCGGCGGATTCCAATGGCTCGACGGCACCCTCGAGGGGAATGCGGTCGAAGCCAACGGTGTGGCCGCAGACGGGCGCACCCTGGGCCGTAACTTCAACTACCGCAAGCTGGAGTGGACGGACAAGGACACCCAACTCAACCTCACCGGACATTTCACCGCAGGCGGTTTCGATCACACTCTGCTGACCGGCGTCGAGTACGAGGACTACGACTACCAGTCGATCATCCAGCGCTCCAGCGGCGCCGTGAGTGCCTACCCGATCGATATCTTCAACCCGGTGTATGGCCAGCCTCGTCCAGCCTTGACCCGTACCCCGACCAACGACAAGGAAAACCTCAAGACCTACGCGGCATTCGTCCAGGACCAGGTGGCCTTGACCGAGCGTTTGAGAGTATTGGCCGGGGCCCGTTTCGAGCGCTTCGAGCATGATTACCAAACCTTTGTGCCGGGCGGCAGAAGCTGGGAGGCCAGCGACAATGCGGTGACCCCGCGCGTTGGCGTGACCTATGACCTCACCGACACGGTGGCGATCTATGCCGATACGGCTCGCTCGTTCAAGCCCAATACCGGTGCCAGCCGCCAGGGCGGTGGTTTCGAACCGGAAAAGGGCAAATCCTATGAGCTGGGTATCAAGTGGGAAGCGCTGGACAGTCAATTGAGTATCGACGCGGCGATCTACCAGATCGAAAAGCGCAACGTACTCACCACCGATCCGGTGGACTCGACGTTCAGCGTGGCGGCAGGCGAGGTGCGCAGCCGTGGTTTCGACCTGAACATCGCCGGCAACCTGACGCCGCAATGGCGGGTGATTGGCGGCTACGCCTATGTCGATGCCGAGGTGATCAAGGACAATGTCATCCAGTCCGGCACCCGACTGATGAATATTCCGCAGAACAGCTTCAGCCTGCTTAACGTCTACGAGTTCCAGGATGGTGCCCTCAAGGGACTAGGGCTTGGCACCGGTCTCAAGTACGTCGATGAGCGCGCAGGGCAGACCGCCAACACGGCGTTTTCGATGGGCAACTACACCGTTGTCGATCTACTGAGCTACTACAAGGTCAACGAAAAAATCCGACTGAATCTGGATGTGAAAAACCTGACGGACGAAGATTATGAGGAGGGGGCGTTCGGCAACGTTTACGCTTATCCAGGGGCGCCGAGAACGGTGCAGGTCGGTATTTCATATTCGTTGTAATTCGGTTGAATGGGCAGTTGCATGCTGTGAAAGCTCTGCACAGTTCCGCGACCGTTGAGTTCTGGCTGACCAAGTGATTTTGGTTTGAGTACAAAAAAGGCCCGATAAGGGCCTTTCTTTTTTATAGCAGCGTAGGGCATCTAGTTTGGTGGGAGTCGGGGTGCGCCTACGGACACCTTTCTGACGAAGCTCCGCTCCAATCAAACTATACCTGTTGCTTGATTAGTGACTGGAAGGCTTGACCGTATTTTCACGGGCAAGCTCAATGCACTTCAATGCCAAAATGGTTGTCGGGTCGACCAATGCAACCTCATGATTTTTGATCATGTAGGATTCGCTATGCTCAAGCACCAGAGGTAGCTCCGTACAGCCCAGGATTAGCACATCAGCGCCCAGTTCACACAAATGCTCTGCGGCGATCAAGAGCTGGTCTTTACAGATGCCGTCTGTGAAACCCGCTTTGATTCCGTGGTCTCCATAAATCGACTCCATCACCAACGCTTGGTATTCAATGCCAGGGGTGATGATTTGAAGTCCTGCTCGCCGGGCAGCCACGTGATAGACCTGACTTTTAATTGTGCCGGACGTCGCTAGCAGCCCTACGGTTTTGCCAGCACCGTATCGCTGAACGATAGCCTCAACCGTCTCAGTCAACATATTCACTATTGGTACACGCAGGTGCGCCTGGATGCGCTCAACAAATGCATGAGCTGTATTGCACGGAATCGCTATGGCATTGGCGCTGGCGCTTTCCAGTCGCTTGCACGTTGCGTACATCGCCATCGTCGGATCAGTTTCGTCATTCAGTAAGTTGGCTGTGCGATCAGGGATCTGGGGGTTTTGTTCCACCACCATTTTGATGTGTTCCTGATCGCGACCTGCCGGTGTGTGCGCAACAACCTTCCCCATGAAATCAACCGTTGCCGCTGGCCCAACACCACCCACTATCCCAAGCTTGAATGGCGGACGGGTCGACTGACCTTTCTCCAAGGTGGCGAAAGTGGCATAAATCTCGTTGATATCCAGGACAGTCAAGCCACGCCGTTGAAGATCACCGCAGACCAACGAGAGCTCAGTCATGCCAGGCAGGATGATTGCGGCCCCCTGATCCTGAAGCGAAAGGCAGGCCTGATAGACACACTCCAGAGGTACACCGTCAAGGTAACCATCCTTGATGCCATTAACGCCATACATCGCATCCATCAACCCGGACTGCTCGTTATCATTTGGATAAACGAGCTTGAAGTCATTGCCGAAATAGCGCTCAAACAGCCCTGAGTGCCGAACATGGTCAGACGCGATGATTCCCAACGTACTGCCGCATTCAGCGACATGATCCACGTGCTTGCGTAACGCCTCCATCATATCCAGAACGGGTATGCCAATTTCCTCCTGGATTTCCTCACGAAAGGTGTGACTGGCAAAACAAGGCAGTAAAACTGCATTGACTTCGCTGGCCTCGAACGTCTGGCAAACCTGAAATACGTAGAACTTTCTGGAGGTCATGCTGGCGCCCCGATCCAGGGGCATCAGGACGTCTTTGAAGGGGTGTTGCTCAAAGAGGAAGTGATAGCGACCTTGATCCTCCAGAACAGCTCTGGATTTCACCAGCTTGTAGAAAAGATCGCCGCCGGCCAGTGAGCCAAGCCCGCCGACGATACCTAGTTTGCGAGCAAACGATGACCCGCTGGACGGCTTCGATTTACCTTTCATGTTTAGGTTCTCACGCGGTGGCTACAGTATGAATTGGGAGCGGAGACTCAGTGCCGGGCGCGTCTTCAGCCTCTTCATGTGGTTCTGATTTGGCAACCACAGCCGTCGCGATGCTATTGCCAACCACGTTGGTGGCAGTCCTGGCCATATCAAGGAATTGGTCAATGCCAAGGATCAACAAGATGCCGGCTTCGGGGAGGTTGAACATGGGTAATGTCGCCGCCACCACAACCACCGATGCTCGAGCTACACCCGCCATGCCCTTGCTGGTGATCATCAGCGTCAGCAATATGAGCAGTTGCTGTGTGAAGCTCAGGTCGACGTTGTAGGCCTGAGCAATGAACATGATGGCGAACGCTTGATACATCATTGAACCATCAAGGTTGAATGAGTACCCCAACGGTAGAACGAAGCTGGATACGCGTTTCGGCGCACCAAATTTCTCCAGTGCCTCCATGGTTTTCGGATATGCGGACTCGCTACTGGCAGTGGAAAATGCCAACAGAACAGGTTCGCGGATGAGCTTGCCCAAGGTAAACACTGAGCGGCCCAGGAACATATAGCCGGCAGCGAACAACACGCACCACAGAATCACAATGCCCAGGTAGAACTCGGCAATCAGTTTTCCGTAATCGACTATCAAGCCAAGACCTTGAGTGGTGATCGCCGAGGCGATGGCTGCGAAAACGCCGATTGGCGCGAAGGCCATGACGAAGTCCGTGACCTTGAACATCACCTTGGCCAGCTCTTCGATGCCATCGACAATCGTTGTGTAACCCGCTCGCTTCACACCAGCGAGGGCAAACCCGAAGAACAACGAGAACACCACGATTTGCAGGATTTCGTTGTTGGCCATTGCTTCAGCAATGCTGCGGGGAAACACGTGACTGATGAAAACCTTGAGGCTGAAATCCCCGGTGTTCACCACGGGGCTCGCCGCATGCTGGACGACCTCCATGTTCAGTCCCGCACCGGGTTGGAACAGGTTGACCAGGCCCATGCCGATTGCCAGCGAGATCACCGAAGCGGTGACGAACCAGGCCATGGCTCTTAGGCCAATCCGGCCAACGGAGCGGGAGTTACCCATACTCGCGATGCCGCCGACCAAGGTGGCGAACACGAGAGGCGCGATGATCATCTTGATCATGCGTAAAAATATGTCGGTGACCATCGAGAAGTAAGACGCGATCTCTTTGGCGCTTTGTTCGCTCCCTGCGAAATGGTGGCACGCCCAACCGACAAGCACGCCCAAGGCGATGCCAATTGCGATCCGACGCGGAAGTTTATTTTTCTTCACGGAGCTTTCCTCAAGTGGTTTTTTTGCTTTTTTTACTTGGCAGGAGACAAGTGTCATTCGGTCGAAGCTCTGTGGCCTCGCTCCAACGTTTTCGATTCTAGGGTTGGATTTGGAAGGGCGTGATGAGTAATCCCGATAGCCTCATGCGCTTTTGGAATAGTTTTCGAAACTGCTGCTTCGCCCTGACTGGTGCGCAGTACACTGCTCATTCGGGGCATGAGGTGTCGGTATGCAAATCAAATGGCTGGATGATCTTCTGGCGGTCGCGGAGTGGAAGAATTTTTCTCGGGCTGCGCAGGTTCGCTGTGTGACCCAGTCGGCTTTGTCGAGGCGTATAAAGTCACTAGAAGAATGGGTAGGTGCAGAGTTGGTGGATCGTGGCACCTATCCTGTCCAACTGACCTCTGCTGGCCGCACATTTTGTGAAGAAAGCCGCGAGGCATTGGCGGGGCTAATGAGGCTGCGCTCAAGCCTTCGCGAGGTAGAGCGGATGCCAGGGCGATCCATCCAGGTCACTGCCGGCCACAGTCTGTCGATGACATTCCTGCCGAAATGGCTGAAGCAATTTCAGCAGCACAATGAGCAATTCAATGCGCGGGTCGTTGCCGCCAACATCCACGACGCGGTCATATCTCTGGAGGAGGGGAGTTGTGATCTGATGATCGTCTACCACCATCCCCTGGCACCCATACTTCTCGATTCGGAAAAGTTCGGGAGTTTGACCTTGGGTCATGACGCGTTTATTCCTGTGTGCGCACCTGACAGCGATGGGAATCCGCTGTATCCCTTACCGGGCACCTCCAGCAAAACAGTTCCTCACCTCGCTTATACAGCTACGACTTTTCTAGGTCGTGTTGCCGACATCGTCATAAAGAATGGCCCGACTGCATGCATGCTGGAGCGCTGCTACGAGGCGGATATGACAATGCTGCTGATGCGAATGGCAGTCGAGGGTTATGGGGTGGCATGGTTGCCACAAAGCGCTGTCTTTGACGAGCTTCAACGAGGTCAGTTGGTGAAAGCGGGTGGTGATGAATGGAGCACGCGACTGGAGATACGCTCCTACTGCTCTATCACCAATGAGAACCCTACGATGCGCAGCTTATGGAAAACCCTCGAAGGCGCTTCCCGCGATCTCCAGGGCAAAACAGCCAGTTGATCGAAGCTCGAAGGCTCGAAAAACATCCCTCAAGTATGGGTAATGACATCTGTGCATCGGGTCATTCTGAAACGTCATCACCCCCTATTTTTTGGTACTTCACGGAATCCCGGGGAACACCGACACCTGTAGAAGCTGCGGTGCGGCGATCCGACTTGCCGGCGATGGCGACCTTACGGCCGACCATTTTCTTCCTGGTGTACATATTCATTGCTGCGGTAACGGCCACTTAGGGTTCCGCCCTTACGGCGGGTCACTTGGAAAAGCGGAACGCCGCCCGGCCCCAAGTAACCAAGGGCTCTTGCCCCTGACGTTCGGTGCCTCGCCTAGGCTCGGCATGCCCTCGCTCCGGTCCTGCTCCGTGGGCCCGCCGCCATCGGCCATCCATGGCCGGCGGCGGCTAACCCGGCATCCATGCCGGGTTGCCCACTGCGCAGAACCTGCGCTCGGCCTCACGAGGGGGCGTGCACCGCAACAGCACCGCGAGGCGAGCTAACGCTCGACCTCGTTGTTTGGTGG
>NZ_JBFUID010000097.1:0-18031 GCF_056402055.1 Pseudomonas sp. P4_C4
CTGTTGACCGTTAACGGCTTCGTGTTGCATCGCGCTGTATTGCCGGCGCTGAAAAAAGCCGGTTCGTTACTGAAACTCTCCTTCAGCCTGCGCATGCTGGCGCTGTTCTCGGGGGCGTTCTCTGGCGTGTCGTGGTTCTATGCCGCCATGTTGGGTGTTGGTCGTCCGCTGGCCTGGAAGTACTCCCTGGTGGAGTTGCTGGCAGCCTATCCGGTGCTCATCGTCGCTGGGTTCGGGATGATGGTACTGCTCACTGCCTGGGCCAAAAACAGAGACACCGAAGCACGCACGGAGCAAGGCACCTGGAAAACAGGAAACGCCGCCCTGGCTGGCTGGTAATTCCAGGTTGAACAAGGAAGTTCAGCTCTAGCCAATGAATCCCGCTTTAACTGTTAATAAAGTCTCACTTGAGGATACCCAAATGAAATCCATGAAAGTTCTCTTCGTAGTCGCCACTCTGACCGCTTCTTCTCTGGCAATGGCCACAGGTGGCGGTGACCGGACCTTTGCACGCATGGAGTCGGCCCGCAAAGTCTCGATGGAAACCTACCAGGTTGCCCAGAAACAGAAGGCTGAAGCCGCTGTAGCTCAAAGCAAAGCCAAGGCAGCCGATCACTCCAACAGCTGATCTGTTGTACGGCCTCAAGCCTCAAATGCAGCACCCATGGTGCTGCTGGCGCCGGTTTGACCGAGATCCTGCTTACACAAAATCTGTTGTGTTGAATCCACAGTCCAAGCAGCCCTTCGCCAAGGGCTGCTTCGTTTACAGGCCGTCGTGGCAGGCAGCAATTGGCTTTCATCTCCAATAAGTTGCTTCATCGGTAAACTCCCCTCGCTCCCATTCAACTTTGGAGCTCTACGATCCTGAGCCAAGGCCAACGAGCCTGATAACTTTTCGCCTTCTGGTCGAACAAGTCTGGCCTGGGATTCCTTGGATTGATTCTAAGTAACCCGTGCTCTGTATCGGCCAGGCCGTTGGGTGCATAGACCTCGCCCGTTTCAACATCCAGACCCATGCAGGTACCGGCAATCAGGTAGCGATCAATCCCGTCTCTAGCCGACTGAAGCTGAGGATAATCCCCGCCAAACCGCTGGCTGTACCACAGATGAACGCGAGCCTGATTCTTGAACTCAATGTTCACGTCGAGGTGGTTGAACAGACGCTGAGCGGACTGGATGACCTCATTCTCGGCTTCCCACGACAGATCATCATCGAAGTAAAAGACGTCGTAATCCTTCACTCCCCACCCTGCCGCTCGCTGTGACTGATGATTCCAGGCGGCCTGGAACAGGCAACCGGCCGTGAGCATGCACTGGTTCAAACCGAGCTCAGGCAAGCGATCAGCAAGCTCTGCGTTTACTGGATTGGCCATTGCGATCCTGACCAGGCTTTCGACAGTCAATGTCATCTTCATCCCTTCTAAATCGATCAAGTCCTGGCGACCGACAATACCGCCAACGCTTTACAAATACGCGAAAAACACCGCCCTTTGCTCACCCTCGGCCAATCTGGCGCGATTCATGCCTCGTTCAACGCAATGAAGTCGGTGCTGGCTATGTGGATGACACTTTTGAAGTGAGCCGCCCCGGTGTCTGCCCCGATAATCGATAGCTTACTTACGAAGTATCGAGGTCAAGCATGACGAGCGCAACTATGGAACAAGTCAGCCCAAGAACGCTGAGAAAAGTGATTGTGGCTGCCGGCATCGGCAATTTCGTCGAGTGGTTCGACTTCGCCGTCTATGGCTTTCTGGCCACGACCATCGCCCAGCAATTTTTCCCCAGCGGCGATGCCAGTGCCGCGCTGCTCAAGACCTTTGCGGTATTCGCCGTGGCCTTTGCATTTCGGCCCCTTGGCGGAATTTTCTTCGGCATGCTGGGCGACAGGATCGGCCGCAAGCGGACCCTGGCGATGACCATTCTGCTGATGGCCGGGGCGACGACCTTGATCGGTCTGCTGCCCACTTATGCGGCGATCGGAGTCATGGCGCCGATTCTTCTGTCCCTGATCCGTTGCGCCCAGGGCTTTTCCGCCGGGGGAGAATACGCCGGTGCCTGTGCCTACCTGATGGAGCATGCACCGAGTGACAAACGCGCCTGGTACGGCAGTTTCCTTCCGGTGTCGACATTTTCCGCCTTCGCCGCGGCGGCTGTGGTGGCCTATGCACTCGAGGCGTCATTGTCGGCCGAAGCAATGGGCAGTTGGGGCTGGCGCCTGCCGTTCCTGATTGCCGCGCCCCTGGGCCTGGTGGGTCTTTACTTGCGCTGCAAGCTCGATGAGACACCGGCATTCCAGGCGGTGACCCAAGAGCATGCAGTCGCACACTCCCCACTCAAGGAAACCTTGCGCAACCATGGTGCGGCTATCTGCTACCTGGGTGCTTTTGTGTCACTCACGGCACTGTCGTTTTATATGTTCACCACCTATTTCGCGACTTACTTGCAAGTCGCGGGTGGCCTGAGTCGCGCCACAGCGCTGCTGGTGTCGCTGATTGCATTGCTGTTCGCTGCGGCGATCTGCCCGCTGGCCGGGCTGTACTCGGACCGGGTCGGCCGTCGAATGACGGTGATGACAGCCTGTGCGCTGTTGATTGTGAGCGTGTATCCATCGTTCCTGATGGCCAGTTCCGGCTCGTTCGCAGCGTCCATCGTCGGCGTCATGCTCCTGGCGATTGGCGCGGTGTTGTGTGGCGTGGTGACGGCGGCCTTGCTCTCGGAAACCTTCCCTACCCGTACCCGATACACCGCCTCGGCGATCACCTACAACATGGCGTACACCCTTTTCGGCGGCACGGCACCGTTGGTGGCTACGTGGCTGATCAGCACCACCGGCAGCAACCTGTCACCAGCGTTCTATCTGATCGCGGTTGCATTGCTCGCGCTGGCGGGTGGGCTGGCATTGCCGGAGACTTCAAGGATTTCCCTGCATGACGTTGCGTCGCAGGAGAAAGGCTTAGGAGTGAGTGCGTCCGCCTGAAACACCAAACAAGCCTGTCCTGGGCCCGGTACTGTTCTATCGCAAAGGTGTTGCGGGTCAACCTCCCCGGATTCACACGCTACGCTACTGCCTGAGTCTTTCCTGACATCAGGCATTAACGTAGCGAAAAAGGGGAATCAACCCGTGCAGGCACTCTTCTCGTTTCTCAATGCCAACCCTTACATGTTGCTGTTCCTGGTAGTGAGCCTGGCGGTGCTGATTGGCCGCTTCACCATCAAGGGTTATGGGTTGGGTACCGTCGGAGGCGCCATAGTGGTTGGCAGTGGCATCGCCATTGCCGCCTCCCTCTATGGCATCACCTTCAAGTTCGACACGTTCACCATGAACCTCTTCTACTACCTGTTCATGTACGGGGTCGGTTTGCGGGTCGGTCCCTCCTTCCTCAATAGCCTGAAAGATGACGGGCTGAAGTTCACCGTCCTTGCGGTCATTTGCAGTTTGGTCAGTCTGGCCGTGGTGGTCTTGGGCACGCGTCTATTCAACTTGCCGACCGGCGCGGCCGGCGGAATCCTCGCCGGGGCCACGACCATGTCCTCGGCCATCGGCTCGGCTGAACAGGCGGTTGCCTCGGGTGCCGTCCACCTCGCACCGGGCGACACGGTCGAGGGAGTGTCGGCGATGATTACCCTGTCCTATGGCATCACTTACATCTGGGGCACCATCGGCATCGTACTGATGTGCAAATACATGCCGCGCTGGTGGGGTGTCGATGCAAAGGCGGCAGCCCGTCGTTATGAGGAACAGCATGGGATGCATGATCTGGAGGACGACGGCCTGACCGCCGACAAGGCCTTCGGATTGCGCGCTTACCGCCTGGAAAACCGCACGACTGCAGGCCTCAACATCCGTGAGTTTCTCGCTCGATTCCCGGAATATCGCATCGTCAATGTGCATCACGGTGATGAGTCGATAGGGGCAGATCCGGATATCCAGTTGCAGTTGGGGGATGTGATTACCCTTTGCAGCACTCGTACAGGCCTCACCATCAACATCGGTCTGCTCGGCCCGGAGGTCGATGACGCCAAGGCGCTCGCCGTCCCCCTGGACCACGCGGAGATCCTGGTGACCGAGAAAGCTGTCATCGGCAAGCCGCTCAAGGAGTTCCGCGGACTGGACCTGGCCGGGCAGCTTCAGTTGACTCGCATCCAGCGCGGTGGTGTACCGCTGCCCGTAGGGCCCGAAACCAGGTTGCAACGTCGCGATGTGCTGTTCGTCACCGGTCTGTCCAGTGCCGTGCAACGCGCGGGCGAGTTGTTTGGCGTCATCGCCCGGCCCAGTAGCATGACCGACTTGTTAACGTTGTTTGCCGGGATGACCCTGGGGCTGCTGATCGGTCTGATCCAGTTCCCCGCCTTTGGCGCTTCTGTCGGCCTGGGAAGCGCTGGCGGCCTGATGGTGTCGGGCATCATCGTCTCGTCACTGTCCTCGCGCCTGCGTTTCTTCGGCAATACGCCGAACGCGGCGCGTAACATCCTTGAGGACATGGGCCTGCTGGTGTTCGTGGCGATTGTCGGGATCAATGCCGGTGCCACCCTCCTCGCCCAACTGACGGGTACGCTGGCCGTGCAGATATTCCTGGTGGGCTTCGTCGCCTGCATGCTGCCGCCGTTCGCCGTCTGGGTGGTCGGCTATCACTTGATGAAGATCAATCCGGCGGTACTGATGGGCGGCATGGCCGGTGCCCGCAGTCATTCCGGACCGTGCCTCGAAGCGGCGGCAGAAATCGGCAGCAACGTGCCGTGGGTCGGTTTTCCGGTAGCGTTCGCAGTCTCGGGAATCCTGCTGACGGTCCTCGGCTACTTCGCCATGGTCCTCGCCAATTGACGCTGCTCATCTGTAGGAGCGAGCTTGCTCGCGAAGGTCGTCAACGATAACGCGTGCTCACTGGCTAAACACGGCGCTCTTGAGTCCATCGCGAGCAAGCTCGCTCCTACAGTTGCATTACGTCCGCGGAAGGCCCGATGCCACTAAGGCAACGCATACACCCTGAACAGTTTTCTCACGGTAGCGTTGGTTCCGCCCAGGTACTGGTCGTAGGCCTTTTCTATGAAGCCCGAGTGATAGGCTTCACTCAGGGCCATATCGACCAGCAAGCGGAAGTCTTCGTCGTTGCGCTCCACGATCATCGCCACCGGCGAGTACTCGAAGATGCGGTCCAGGAGCATCAGGTTCTTCGCCGCGCCTTCCTTGGCGATTTCGTTTCGCAGCAGCATGCGTTCGGAGAAGAAGGCATCGGCCTTGCCCTCGGCGACCAGCTTGATGCCCTCGTCGTTGTTGTCCACGGTCACCAGCGAAGCGATCACGTTGAGCAGGCGCATCTGTTCGCGAATCCAGTCTTCGGTCACGCCCCCCTCCAGGGTCGCGTAGGTTTGGTTGGCCAGACCGTTGTTGATGCTGGCACGCCAGGTCGGGCCGGTATTGGCGACCTTGCCATTGAGCACATTGAGCAGCGGTTCGCGAGCATCGCTGCGCACCACGACCGAGAGGCCGGCGGTGTAGATCGGTATGGAGTAACTGATCATCTTGCGCCGCTCCAGGGTGGGCGGTGTCGGCGTGCAGAGGATATCGACTTTACCCTGGCTCACGGCGTTGACCTCGTCCGAAATCTTGACGGGCTGGTAGCGCACTTGCAGGTCGGGCAGACCCAGCTCGCTCTTGAGCTTGTCGGCGACTTTCAGGCACAGGTCGATGGCGTAACCGCTGGCCTTGTCGCCTTCCTGCTTGCTGAAAGGCGCCAGGTCAGGCAAGTAGCCCAAGGTCAAGGTGTGGCTGCTGCGCACGCGTTCAAGGGTATTGGCGCCGGCCACTAGCGGCAGCGTCGAGAGTGCGAAGGCAAGCAGCAGTCTGGTGGTTGTGGCAAATGGTACGTTCATGTCCGGTTTCCCCGTATGCAGATGTCTGTGCAGTCCTGTTGGCCACGCCTAAGGGTTTGCGGCCCTGGCCTGGTTGGCCGCTGGCGCGTCGGTGAAGCGCTTGGCGAGGAATCCATAGAGCAGGTAGCCGAAAGCGAGCACCAGGGTGCCGCCCATCACTGCGTCCTTGCCGCAGGCATACAAGGCGTACAAGGCGTACGTTATTGCAATCAACAGGACCACCACGTTACGCGAGTGTATGGCCGACGAGACCCCGGCCTTGTGCATGATCACCAGCAGGCCGGTCATCGCAGTTATATAAGGGATCAGGTTGGTGACCGCTGCCAGGCTGACCAGCTTGCTGAACTGTGCGGCGGCGTCGGGCGAGATGGTCGACAGGGCCATGAGGGTCTGTAGCACACCGCAGACAATCATGCCGACAACGGGGGCATTCATCGAGTTGACCTTGCTGAACAGCTTGAGGAACAGGTTCTGGTCAGCCGTCATCTTGGCGGTTTGCGCCAGGGTAAATTGCCAACCCAGCAGCGAGCCGACACAGGCCATGACCGCCAGGGCCATGACGATATTGCCCACCATCGGGCTGAACATCGTGGCATAGACCAGCGCGAAGGGTGCGGAGGACTTGGCCAGTTCAGCGTTGGGAATGATGCCCTGGATGACGGTGGTCGACAGCACATAGACCACGGCGGCACCCAGGGTGCCGAACAGGCAGGCCAACGGCACGTTGCGCTTGGGGTCTTCCACGGCATCGGTGGCCTGGGCCGCCGATTCCATGCCGAGGAAGGCCCACAGGGTCAGGGGGATCGCCTTGCTGATGGCTTCGGAGATCGCCAGGCTGTTGGGGTTCCAGGCGGCGGCCAGCACATCGGGCTTGAACCAGAACCAGCCGATGATGCTCAGGCCGGCTACCGGAATGATCACGCCCCATACCGTGAACGCGCCGATCTTGCCGGTGATGCCCGGTCCACCGAAGTTGGCGAAAGTGGTCAGCCAGATCAGTGCGATCGTGCCGACGCACAGGGGAATCGCACCCGTGCCCAGCCAGGGCACGAAGGCCGTCATGTAGCCCACCGCCGAAATGGCCACGGCCACGTTGGCGATGGCCAGTGACAGGAAGTACAGGTACGAACAGAGGAAAAAACCCGACTTTGAATGGGCTTCTTCGGTGTAGGCGGACAAGCCGCCAGAGCGTGAGCAGAAGACGCCACACTGGGCAAAGCAGTAGGCGATGGCCATCGAACCAATCGCCGTGAAAATCCACGACAACAAAGAGACGGCACCCAGTTGAGCCATGTTGGTGGGCAACATGATGATGCCCGAGCCCATCATGTTGACCGTCACCAGCGTCGTGAGCCCCATCAGGCCCATTTTCTTGCTTGAATCAGCCATCGCAAACTCCTTGCCTTGTTCAGAGAGTTAACCCCTGGGCCCGCCGACTTGACACCTGCCATCGAGTACGAGGGTGATCCTTACTGCTTGATCACATAGCCATACGCCCGCGTGCGACCGCCTTCCTGCTTCAGATAAACGCCTTGAAGTTCCGGCGTGAAGCCGGGCAAGCGGTTGATGCCCTCCTCCAGCGCCAGGAAGTACTTGAGCACGGCGCCACCCCAGATCTCCCCGGGTACAACGCACAAGACGCCCGGCGGGTAAGGCAACGCGCCCTCGGCCGCAATGCGACCATCGGCATCCGCCAAGGGCACCAGTTCGACGTTGCCGCGGATGTACTCGATTTGCGCTTGCTGCGGGTTCATGGCCTTTTTCGGGAAGTGCTCCTTGCGGAACATGTCCTTCTGCAATTGCTGCACGTTGTGGCTGCGATACAGGTCGTGCATTTCCTGGCAGAGCTGGCGGATGGTGTAGTCGCGGTAGCGTTCCTGGTGCTGAGCGTAGATGGCCGGCAGCACCCGGCTCATCGGCGCGTCATCGCTGATGAAGCGTTCGAAGCGGGCGATCTGTGCCGCCAGGTGGCTCATCTTCGCCCAGTCTTCGGCCGGTGTGAGCAGGAACAGGATCGAGTTCAGGTCGCACTTTTCCGGGACGATGCCGTTCTCGCGCAGGAAGTTGGCCAGGATGCCGGCGTGAATGCCGAAGTCGGTGTAGCTGCCGTCCACCGGGTCGATGCCCGGCGTGGTGAACAGTAACTTGCACGGGTCGATGAAGTACTGCTTCTCGGCGTAGCCGGCAAAAGCGTGCCAGCGGTCCTTGGGATGGAACTCGAAGAAGCGGATGTCGCTGGCGATTTCTTCCGTTGGATAGTCCTCCCACGCACGCCCTTCAATGGTGTACGGCACGAACGGGCGGACCATGGTGCAGGCTTCGAGGATCAACTTGCGCGCATTGATGCCGAACTTCACGCAGTCATCCCACAGGCGCAGGCCACTTCGGCCTGAGTGGATGCGGGCGTTGACATCCAGCGAGGCGAACAGCGGGTAGAACGGACTCGTTGAAGCCTGGGCCATGAAGGCGTTATTCAGCCGTGCGTGATTGCAGTAGCGTGGCTGGCCCTTGATGTGCCGGTCTTTCTTGTGGATTTGCGAGGCCTGGGAGAAACCGGCCTGTTGCTTGTGTACCGATTGGGTGACGAAGATGCCCGGGGCGTTCTCGTCCAGATCGAGCAACATGGGCGAGCAGTCCTTCATCATCGCAATGAACTGTTCGTAACCGACCCACGCCGAGTCGAACAGGATGTAGTCACACAGCTTGCCGATGCGGTCGACCACTTGCCGGGCGTTGTAAATGGTACCGTCATAGGTGCCCAGTTGAATGATCGCCAGGCGAAACGGCCGTGGCAGTTGCGCCTTGTCCGGGGCGACTTCGGCGATCAGCTGGCGCAGGTAGTCTTCTTCGAAACAGTGGGCGTCGATGCCGCCAATGAAGCCGTAGGGATTGCGCGCGGTTTCCAGATAGACCGGTGTCGCACCGGCCTGCAACAACGCGCCCTGGTGGTTGGACTTGTGATTGTTGCGGTCGAACAGCACCAGGTCGCCGGGGGTCAACAGGGCGTTGGTCACCACCTTGTTCGATGCCGAGGTGCCGTTGAGCACGAAGTAGGTCTTGTCGGCGTTGAACACCTTGGCCGCATGTTTTTGCGCCAGCAGCGCCGGGCCTTCGTGGATCAGCAGATCGCCGAGCCTGACGTCGGCGTTGCACATGTCGGCGCGAAACAGCGTCTCGCCGAAGAAGTCGAAAAACTGCCGACCCGCCGGGTGCTTGCGAAAGAACTGGCCGCCCTGGTGACCGGGGCAGGCAAAAGTCGCGTTGGCCGATTCGGTGTAGTGCTTGAGCGCATCGAAGAACGGTGGCAGCAGGCTTTCTTCATAGGCCTTGGCGGCGGTCTCCAGTTGATTGCCGTAGTACTCGGCATTATTGCTGGACAGGTCGAACACGCCATTGACCTGCAAAATCACATCCTGCAGTTGTTTGTAGACCTCCAGGGAACGATTGCTGCGGCCCTGAGAGGCCACCAGGAAGATGGGGATGTCGAAGCCGGTACGCTTGATGGCATCCAGCGCCCCTGCTGCCAAATCATCTTTCGAGAGTACGGCGACAGCGACATCGGTAAAGTCAGTCTGGTCGAGCCGGACGATTTCACGGGAATTACGAAAGCAAACTCGTACCGCATCGCTGGCAGCGATTTTCAAGGCGTTCATAACCAGAATCTCTCGGTCTGTTTGACGTTGAAGTTCCTGGGACGACCGACTTCAGAGGCATCATGTCCCGGGGTCAGGAGCGATTGCCCTATTGGGTATAGTTCATTTTTACTATTTGTTATTTCTTGCTGAATTTATTTCCTTGACCTTGTTTTTGCGTGGTTCATGACAATGAAACACCCCAACGGTTGCATCCAACCGTTGGGGTGCTGCTCATCCAGCCATCAGGTGCGCCCTGCGGAACCTGTGACGGGCAGGTTCCCGAGCAATTTGAGCCCGGTGCTCTTCACGAAAGTGTCGTAGTCCATCGGCTTCTCGATTCGGGTCTCAGCGTTAGGCAGTACGTAGGCCCAGGCACGTTTGGACGATGCGTCATAGACCAACTTGAACAGGCGCGTCGGCACCCACACCTGGTTGTCGCCAATGGTGGAGTGGCCAGAGTCAAACAGCGGGCCGGTAAAGACAAACACGTTGCCATCGGCGCGCTTGGCAAACTTGCGGACATCTGACTCGACCTTGCTCCAGATCTTGCGGTTGTTGGTCGGGTCCTGCGGCACCATGTTCGACAGCGCAAAGGATTGGGCCATTGCATTGGGGTTCGGTGCATCGGCTGCCGGGGATTGGTGACCACGGTCCACGGCCGGATGCTGGCTGCGGTAGTCGCTCAACTCCGCGCGCCCACTCTTGGGAATGCGTGGGTCCGGATAGAACTGGTTGGTGCGCTCCTCCCCTTTGGCATCCTGCAACTGGGCAGCGTTCAGGCGTTCGACCACAACCAGCGGGGTCTTGCTGGTTTGCGAGTACAGCACCGCGAAGTTGTCGGAACACAAAGCCAGGGGCTTCATGGTTGCAGGCACAGTGGCCGTGTTGATCGGTTTCGCTGCCGGGAACAAATCTGCGCAGCCGTCGAACGATGCCTGTTTCTGTTTGCTTGAATAGAGATCCAGGGCCGCGCTATGGCTGATCGAACCCGAGCGGGACGTTTGTTCATGATGCGCGGTGGGCGGCTTGAGGAAGTCCAGCAGACTGCGGGCTTGCGCCCCGGTCGAGAGCAAAACAAGGGCCGACAGCCCAACTGCAATTTTGCGTAGGTACATGGGTTAAATCTTCGAATGGGGTTGAGGGGTTAAACGTAGGGCGAGTCCCGACTCACGGAACCAGATGCAGGCGGTTGCTGATTATGTGGCGGCGAGCATGCTTTCACTGTCCTTGATCAAATTACCGATGCGGGGCCGGTCGGTTCCGGGCAGTTCGACCGCTGAGGGTCGTGCGGGGTTTATTGACCATGACAAGATACGTTAGTGCCGGGCGGCGGTTGGATTCTATTCGCCAGTGCTCGTCGAAGAAGCGGACCGGATGACATATCCAGTACCGCTCGATACCCTTTCGCCCCCGGGTGCCTGACAGCCATTCAGGCCAGACTCACTCCATCCAGACGAACCAAAAATGAAATCCTCCGCAGGTTTACTGTTGTCAGGTATCGAACTGGACCGTGCCAGTTCCATCCCCTTGTACCGCCAACTCTACTTGCAGATTCGCAAACAGATTCTCAGTGGCAGGATTCAGGGAGGCGTACGTCTGCCGTCCACCCGGACCTTGAGCAAAGAACTGCAGCTGTCGCGAATCAGCATTCTCAATGCGTTCGATCAACTGATTGCCGAAGGTTTTCTGACGTCGCGCACCGGGGCCGGGACTTATGTCGGCCATGAATGGGAAAGCCGCGGTATCGATGACGATGAGCACAAGCGCCAGCCTCCTCGCCTGTCCGACCTGAGCCAGTCCATGCTGTCATTGCGCAGCGATCATTTCCGCGGCGTTTCCTATGCGGACTGGGCCACCGGCAGCCCGACTTCGTTCCTGCCCAGCCACAGTGCGTACGATGCGTTCCCGCAATCGGTCTGGAAGCGGCTGATGAATCGCCACCTGCATAAGCCAACCAAGGCCATGCTCGGCTATGGCGAACTGCAAGGGTTGCTGGCCCTGCGCGAGGCGATTGCCGAATACGTCTTCGATGCCCGGGGCATCGACTGCACTGCCGAACAGGTGGTCATCGTTTCCGGCGCCCAGCAAGCCTTCAACCTGCTGGGCATGCTGTTGCTCAATCCGCAGGACAGTTTCTGGATGGAGGATCCGGGGCATATCGCGGCGCGAATTGCGCTCCAGGCCCAAGGGGGGCTGGTCGTGCCGTTGCGTATCGACGAACAGGGGATCGATATCCAGCAAGGCCTGGCTCAATGTCCTGACGCCCGCCTGGTGTTTACCACACCGTCTCGTCAGCATCCCTTGGGCATCACCATGAGTTATGCGCGGCGCCAGGAGCTCATCGACTGGGCTGCCCGCAATCAAAGCTGGATCATCGAGGACGACTGCGACAGTGAGTTTCGCTACAACGGTCGCCCCCTGCCGGCACTCTATGCCATGGACCAATGGGCCCGGGTCATCTACGCCGGAACGTTCAGCAAAGTGCTCTTCCCCTCGCTACGACTGGGTTACGTGATACTGCCGAACGCCCTGGTCGAACCCTTCTGCACCCTGCGGGCGGTCATGGATCGCAGCCCGCCCACGCTGCTACAGGCCGTCACGGCGGACTTCATGCGCGAGGGCCACTTCCTCGGTCATATTCGTCGAATGCGTGCGCTGTACCAGGCTCGCCAGCAAGCACTGGTCGAACAACTGCAGCAACGGCTGGGCACTTTCTTCAGGATCACGCCTGTTGAAGCCGGCATGCACCTGATCGCCTGGTTACCCGCGCATCTTGACGACGACGCCATCGCCAGGGAACTCGGCCAGCATGGCATTCATACCTATCCCCTGAGTGACTACTGCCTGGAGCATGTCTTGCCACCGGCGCTACTGATCGGCTTTGCCAGTACCCCTGAGGACCAGGCCCAAGAACGCGTCGAAGCGCTTGCGCGGGCCTTGCGCAAGATGGGCTATCTGCAGCAGGCCACTTGACGCAAGGCAAGTGGTCTTATGATTTAACTGATAATGGATCTATCGAGAGTTCCTGACTGGCGCGATAAAGGCTGCGCCGGTAGACCCGGCGTCTGAACCAGGAACGACTCGAATGAACAATAAGATCCAGGAACGATTCAACGCCTTGCTCAGCCATAAGGCTGCCCGGGCCGGGGCTCCCCCCGTACTGACTGAGGCACTGGCCCGCCAGTTGCTCGACCGGCTTGGGCAACTGCGCCTGTTTGCCCATGCCTACCCCTTGCTGACCAACCTGACCCACGGCCGCGTGACACCTGCTGACCTGTTGGACTTCGCCTATCGCCACGAGCTGCAGGGGCTGAGCCTGCACTTGCTCGACGGTGAGGAAAACAGCCTCAGTCAAATGACGCCAGCGCAGCTTCAGGCGTTTGCAGACAAGGCCAATGCTCTCGGGCTGGACGTGCATCTGGAAATCAGCAGCACCTTGAAAAAAGATGTCGATCAAGTGATCGCCATTGCCAAGGCGCTGGGCACCCGCAACATTCGTGTTTACTCACGCTACGAAGGGGCGCTGTCGCGGGTCATGGACCTGATCGAGTCGGACCTGCACTACCTTGCGCAGCAGGCAGACGAGCACGACCTGTTCTTCGACTTCGAGCAGCATGAGGAACTCAAGAGCGGCGAGATCGCGCAACTGCTGAGCCGGCTGAACCACCCTCGCCTGCACGCCCTGTTCGACTTCGGCAACATGATCAATGCCTGCGAACAGCCCCTTGCTGCGCTCCGTAACCTGGCGCCGCACATACGCCAGACCCACCTCAAGGGTGTGCGCATCGTCCCCGAGCAAAACGCATTCGGCCATTACGGCGTGTTGCAGGGCTGTGACGAAGACGACCTGCCCAACGCACGCATGTTGTTCGAACTGCTGATGCTCGGCGAATCAGCTGTGCAAGTGATCGCTTTCATTCTCGAGCAGGAAAACCACTACGTTGCCCCGGCGTTCCGCCAGATGGACGAAGCCGCCGACCCGTTCATTGCGTACCGGGAAATGAGTGAAACAGCGCTGCCGGAAGGCTTCTCGCTGGAACGAATGCTGGCCGATGAACACCGTTGGGCCAACAACCAGGTCGCCTATGTACGAGGTCTGCTGGCCGAGTTCCGAACCCTGGCCGAGTTGACCCTGGCCCATTGCGCTGACGCCTGAACCTGATGTGCCGACAGGCACTGCCTTCCCAATCAAGCCTGGAGAACAATAATGACATCCCATGACAAGGCCAAATGGCTCAGATTCCTGATTCTCATACTCGGCGGCGGCACCATCTACAAGCTGGCGAATCTCAAAGACGCCTTTTATATCCCCATGCAAGAGTTCATGGGGTTGTCCCACACTGAAATCGGCCTGCTGCTGAGCGCCAACGCCATCATCGCCACCGCCCTGTTCGTGGTGGGTGGCATGCTCGCCGACCGGTACGACACGCGCAAGTTGATCCCCCTCGGCCTGATCGGTACCGGCAGCCTCGGGCTCTACCTGGCGACCTTTCCGCCCTTCAGCAATCTGCTGATTGTGTTCTGCCTGCTAGCCGTATGTGCCGACTGCATCTTTTGGCCCTCGCTGCTCAAAGCCATCCGCAACCTGGGTGACGATAAAGAACAGGGGCGACTGTTCGGCCTGCTCGAAGGCGGGCGCGGCGTCATCGATACCCTGGTCGCCTTCTCAGCGCTGGGCGTGTTCGTCGCCATGGGCTCCGGTGAAAACGGTCTGAAGTCGGCGGTCCTTTTCTATTCGGTCATCGACATTCTTGCCGGGACCCTGACCTGGCTGCTGCTCAAGAGCGGCAATACCCAGTCGACCGCCAAGCCGAAGAACGGATTATCGAACCTGCTCGAGGCCATCAAGGTGCCGGGCATCTGGCTGGTCAGCCTCAACGTGTTCATGGTCTACATCGTGTACTGCGGCCTGACCTATTTCATTCCCTACCTCAAGGACATGTACGAACTGCCCGTCGCCCTGGTGGGCGCCTATGGCATCATCAACCAGTACTTTCTCAAGATCCTCGGCGGCCCCGCCGGTGGCTTCATTGCCGACAAGCAGTTCAAGAGCTCCAGCCGCTATCTGAAATGGGCATTTCTGGCGTTGTTGCCGCTGATGGGCGTCATCATGCTCATCCCGAAAAGCCCGGGTTTCATCTACGCGGGCATGGCAGCCACCCTCTCCTTCGCGCTGATTGTTTTTTCCATGCGCGGCGTGTTCTGGGCACCCATGGGTGAAGTCGGCATTCCCCAGCACATCACCGGTTCAGCCTTTGGCATTGGTTGCCTGATCGGCTATGCGCCTGGCATGTTTGCCTATGTCATCTACGGCGCAATCCTTGACCATTTCCCGGGTCAGCAAGGCTACAACTACGTGTTCTCGTTAATGAGCCTGTTGGCCATTGTCGGGTTCATGGTCTCCAGCCTGCTGTATCAAGCGGTTCGGAAAAATTCCACGGTCACCGGCAAGGTCAGCGCCGCGCAAGCCTGAACATAGGTCGGGTGTACGCGTCGCAACACATCGCCGTGGGGGGGGGAACCGAAACATACAGTGAACTACTGTCAGTCATGGGCGTGGCGCCCATAGCCAATCTCCAGATATCCGTTGAGTTGCAGGGTCTCCAACCGACTTATCACGATGATCAGGGAACCAGGTCGATGGCAAAAGATGCAAAAGCCGAATCAGAAAACGCGACTTTTACCGCGCTGGAGACTGAGGAGCTGGTCGAGCCTGCCCCGGTTTCCGATGCGGTTCGCAATGGAATCTGGCGCACGCGGATCAAGGTCAAGGTGCGCAATCTGAGTCGCTCGACCCAGTTTGTCATTGCCGCTTCGGTGATCCTGGGACTGACCATGTTCTTCGTCGGCAAACTGGTGAGCGCTCGAATAGAAAGTGCCGCGGTACATAGCGCAGCAGAAGCAGGCGCTCAGTACATGGATACGTTTCTGGAGCCCTATGTGCAGGAGATGAGCCGGGACAACAAACTCTCGGCGGCAAGTGTCCAGTCTCTGGACCACCTCACGGAAAGTCGTTCGCTCAAACATCACATTGTCTCGATCAAGATCTGGCGGGCGGATGGCACGGTGGTCTACAGCACGAATAAAGCCATCACCAACCACACATTCCCGATGGATGAGATCACCGAAGCACTCAAGGGCAAAGTGGTCACCGACCTTGAAGGGCTGAACGAGGATGAGAACGAGTTCGAGCGCAACCTCAACGTGCCGCTCTATGAGATCTACGCGCCCCTGCGCGATTCAAGCACCAGGAAAGTCATCGCGGTGGGCGAATTTTATGAAAAGGCCGATAGTCTGAAGCGCGAGATCAATCGCGTCCGGGAACAGGTATGGGTGGTCGTTGGCGCCGCGACACTGGCAATGCTGACGCTGCTTTTTTTCATCGTGCGACGYGGTGACAAGATCATCCAGCGACAACAAGTGGCACTGCGCTTACGGCTGCAGGAGCAAACCCGTCTGCACATCAGCAATGCCGAACTCCAGCGCAAGATGGCGACAGCTACCCAGGAGTTTTCCCATGTCAACGAACTCACCTTGAGGCGCATTGGTGCAGACCTGCACGATGGGCCGGCGCAGTTATTGACCTTGATTCTGATCCGGCTCGACGACCTGGCCGAAAACTGTTCCGCTGTCGATCAGGAGTCGCTGGAAACCATTCGTGGCGCCGCCACCGACGCATTGCGTGAGGTCCGCGATTTATCGCGAGGCCTGGCACTTCCGGAAATCAATGAATTGAACCTGGTGGAAGAGTTGCAACTGGTGGCGCAACGGCACGAGCAACGCACTGGCACCAAGGTCACATTAACCCTGGGACTGCTACCGGAGACCGCGCCACTGCCGCTCAAACTCTGTTTGTACCGTTTTGTGCAAGAAGCCCTCAACAACGCTTACATGCATGCCAACGGCGAGGGTCAGGTCATCCAGGCGCAATACATTGATGAAGTATTGAACATCAGCGTCAGGGACAGTGGTCCGGGCATGGCGGCAGACGCCATGCTGCAAGGGGCATCCGGCAGAACCCGATTGGGGCTCGCCGGTTTGCGTTATCGCATTGAATCTCTGGGCGGGTTGTTCAGCATCGACTCCAGCGTCTCTGGTACGTCGGTCAATGCACAGTTCAAACTCTAGGGGGCGTTCCGGCATCCATTCGTGTTTTTGCTGCGCCGGTGTGAAGTCGCCCGACCGCTTCGCGCTCCCTGTAATGCCGTAGAGCCGTGACCGCTTCGACACGATTTCGGGCGTGCAGTTTCTGCATCACGCAGCCCATGTGGTGCTTGACGGTTTTTTCGCTGATCATCAGCTTTGTCGCAACCTCCCTATTGGTCAGCCCCTTTGAAACTTCACGAATGACCTCCTCCTCGCGATGGGTCAGATCAACCGTGTGAATTTGCGCTTCGTGCTTCTTGTCGTTACTCAGCAGTTTGTTGGCGAACTCGGGGGTGATATACGTCTCACCCCTGGCAACCGACCTGATAGCCAGGATCAGTTCCGGTCCGCTGACTCCTTTCAACACATACCCGCGCGCGCCGGCCTCCAGTGCCAAAAAGGCGTCGTCTTCGGATTCTGAAACCGTCAGCATCAGTACCTTCACATTCGACAGTTGAGTGGAAATGAACCGTACCGCGGCGAACACATCGCCCGGCATATTGACGTCCATCAACATCACATCCGGACGGATCTTGCGGGCAATATCCATGGCATCTTGCGCATTGGCGCCCTGATCCACGACCTGCAGATCCGCCCGTTTTCTCAACGTATTGGCAACGCCCTCACGCAACATCGGATGATCGTCGGCAATGCCGATGCGAATGGATGGATTCATGACGCGCTCCCGAAAGGATCAGCAATCGAACACTCATTGATTAATAGCAGGGAACCGGGGACGCCGCCGGTCGCCAGTCGCATGTCCCAGGCTCCAGGTGTTCGAAAATCAGACTTAAGTCGGACAAAACTCGATCGTCAACAAGCATTCATTATGACAAAACCCTGATTTTCAGACGCCAACCCATTGTTTTAAAACACCATTAAAAACGTCAATAAACAGACAGCCTCATAAAACCCGGCCCCATCTTTCATCCGACCAACTGTCGCTCTCCTGCACTCAGGTACATGCAACCCCGGCTCGATAGCAGGCCCGGCCAAACTAATTGAGAACGCCCCCTAGCGTCGGGACGCAGTGATCGGTGACAAGGGTACGCTCTGCGTGACTTTGGCCATCTGGGTGATTTCCACCTGCACCTTGTCCTTGCCGAGCAGGTAGTCGGCCAGCTTCTGCGAAAACGGCCAGTAGTTCAGTGCGGCCGTCAGGGTCAGCGGCCCGACCGCGTCGGCCGGCACCAGGAAGGAGAACTCCCCGATATCGTAGCCCTTGGGCAGAATGCGGTTGTCCGAGAGAATCTGCGTGGCATTCCAGACCTCGACATCCAATGGATTGCCGTCCTTGTCGCCGATGTGCACTTTGAAGTTTCGCGTGTTGTCCTCGGTCTTGCCGTCCTTGATCGAGCCCAGTCGATAGAGCTCGCGAC
>NZ_JBFUID010000098.1:0-13858 GCF_056402055.1 Pseudomonas sp. P4_C4
ATTCTGTTCAACCCTCCTGGCTGGCAGACCCCTTCGGCGGCGTTTCTACAGGCCCTGCAACGTACCGAGTCGGCTCAGGGGCTGTCCATTGAGGCGATGTTTTATGGCGATCGCACGCTCAAACGCTTTTTTGATGAAGTGCCTTTATTTCTCAAGCCAGGCGCAAAACTCATTATTGGCCTGAACTCGCTGGTGGGTATTCCTGCCGTGATGCACGCCTTGTGTCAAAAACACGAGGCCGATTACCACATTGACTGGTGCCTTTTGGAGCGACATGAGTTTCCGCTGATGCTGTACACGCAGCAGTGGCGACAACTTCAAGGATTGATCCACGAGGAAATCGTCGATTGGACACGCCAAGGCGCCGCGTATTGTCGCTTTAACGAGCAGGGCGACATCATTTGGTCCTATGAAATTCTGGAGCTGACATTCAGCAGAAGGTCAATCGATGGCAACGGGCAATAAACGTTTACCTTTTCTGACCGGGATGCTCGCTGCCGGACTGTCCAACTTGTTTCTGGGACTGTCGTCGCTTTATTGGAGGGTATTCCATGACATGAATGCTGTTGCTCTGGTGGGTTACAGAGTGGTGCTTTCGCTAGCGACCGTCACATTGATCCTGTGTGTGAAGCGAGATCTGCTCGCGCTGTTTCATCGACTGAAACTGCGTCAAGTAGTGCTTCATGGCTGTGCTGCGGTACTGGTGGCGACCAATTGGGGGGCCTTCATCTGGGCTTCGATTCACGGTCGGGTGCTGGAAAGCGGGTTGGGATACCTGATCGCTCCCTTGTTGAGTATCGCAGTGGGGTTGCTGATCTATCGGGAACGGCTCAGCTCCCTGAAAGCGGTTGCGTTGGGCATCGTTTGCTTAAGTGTCTTTTTCCTGGTCACAGGCAGCGGCGATCTGGATGCCCGAGTCTATGTCGTCATCGGCGTGACATGGGGGCTGTACACCTGGCTGAAAAAACTCACGTCATTGAGCCCGCTCAACGGGTTGTTTGTGGAGTCCTTGCTGCTCGCCTGCGCGCTGTGCCCGCTGCTGTTTCTGTTCGATGAGTTCATACCCTTGCCCGTCAGCTTCGGCGGGTATGAACGGGCGCTGCTGATTGGCTGCGGGCTGGTGTCGATCATTCCGCTGGCGTTGTTTTCGTTTGCTGCCGGGCGCTTGCCCATCTCGGCCATGGGGCTGTTGCAGTTCATCCTGCCATTGACCCAGTTCATTGTGGCAGTCGAGATCTACGGGCAATCAGCCTCGACTTACACGTTGCTGGCTTTTGCGGCAATTACGTTCGGCATGATACTGGTCATCTTTGAACCTGTATTGAAAGGCTTCCCTGGATCAAATGGAGTTGAAGAAAGTGGGTCGAAAATATAGCGCTGTTGTCATCGGGCTGGGCATTGTCGGGAGCACCACGTTGTGGCGTCTGTCGACTCGCCAGTCCAACATTCTGGGTATCGATGCTGGAGCGCCGATCAATCGACTGGGTTCATCCTATGGTGGCTCCCGAATTTTCCGGCAAGCGTATTGGGAGGGCACGCAATACCTTCCTTTGCTTTCCCAAGCCAATGATCTTTGGCACGAACTGGAGGCGTCCAGTGATCATCCTTTGCTGTGGCGTAGCGGTGGCCTCTTCATCGGGCCGCAGAGTTCAGGCGTGGTACCCAAGAGTGCCGCCACGGCACGGGCAGGCGGGATTGACCATCAGCACTGAATGCACAAGAGATTACGCAGATGTTTCCGGCCTTTCGGGTGCTGCCAGACATGGAAGGTATTGTCGAGGAAGGCGCTTACACGATTGCAGCCGACGCCAGCAGGCTGCACATGCTCAATCATCTGCATCATCAGTGCTCTTACTAGGCTCTCTGACACACAATGCTAGCAGGCTCAATCCTTATCACCTATCAATCGACAACGGCGCTTGAATTCGTCCACTTGGGGTCAATTTCCGTCAGTCGTGACAAGCAGAGATCGGCCAGGAGCGGGCATTCGATTTCGCTATTCATCAATCTCCCGAGCGTGCGAAATTACCAGCCCTTCAATTTCTCTCAAAGGCAGGCTCATGACCTCCACCCTGGCAGTCTCGGATATTTTAGGTCCATGGAGTGGGGATGCCCCCACAGGACTCATTCAGCGTTGCAGGGAGGCATGGGATACACCTCTAGAGAGTTTGAATGATCTTATGGTCGCTACTTTTTTGAATCAGAACATCGCGACCAAACACCTGCTCATCGAGGCGAAGCGCCGCATGAAAGACCAGGAACGAGATGAAACCGAGTACTTCGACGGCCAGCTTCTCGAAGCTATCGAGCGCTTGCAATCCGGGGAGTAATTCATCCCGACGGTTTGTTGCGTTCGACACGGACTATCTATATTGGATCGCTTTCTGTCTCACGCGACTGGCAGAGAACGGCCAAGAGTGGACTGTGACCCCGCCCCTTCGGACGACTGCTTCAGATAGACTAGAGGCACCCCGCCTGCCTCGAAAGTCACCACTAATTGGCGGAGTGAGAGAATTGGCCATGCTTACTGATGTCTTCTTTCGCAGGTACGCGAATCGCCCAATGTTCGAAAGCGTCGGACAAAAGGAATCTGCACTCTTAGTGCAGACGTACAGAATCGTCAACGAGCAGATTTGGAATTACTACGGGTACAGCCAGAAGGTCGACGAGAGCGTTAAGACAATTTGGACTGATATTCACGACCGGCTGGCAATGGAGATGGGGGTCAAGGAACTGTCGCCGAAGTATTACTCCTATCCGACTGAGTATATGGGCAAGCCTTACACGAACTCGGGTATGAACAACATGAACTTTGTGGTCGAGAGGTGGCTCAACCTCAAATTTGCTGATGGTATGGACCCCGACATATTCGTCAAGCGTCGCCTAAGCTTCGTGGAATTAGCTTTTCGCAAGCGAGAGGAGCAAGTAGCTCAAGCGAATTCTGATTTTCCGCTGCTGCTGGCCAAGGCCGAATTCCAAGATAAGATGCCCCGGAGATCCATGACAGTTCCTGGCTCGCAGTCCAACAGCGTTCGGGCCTTCAATGAGGGTTTGAACAGGACATTCTCAGCAAATGTGAACGAGCTGAACGAGCGCCTAAAGCAAGCTGGTATGCCACTGCATTATCACAATGGGTACTTGCAGATTACTAAGGACGAGCAGCTTCAAGAACAAGTCGAGCAGCCATTCTGGCTATTGGTGAATGACGCTCAATGGAAGAACGTCAGCATTGACATGGCCGAGGCGATTGATCGCAGAGACACCGGCGGCCGAGATCCATCGTTCTATGCCGCCAAGGCACTGGAAAGCACGATCAAGATCATTTGCGAACTCAAAAAGTGGGCTACCGGTAATGAGAGAGGTGTGGCCGACTTCCTGAATCATCTTGAGAACAAGGCGAATGGCCCATTCATCGAAAGCTGGGAACGGCAATCAATGCAGCGATTTTACAGCGACGTGCGGAACGACTTGGGACATGGACCCGGTTCCAAAGACATGCCCAGCTTCACTTCTCAGCAGATAGATCAAACGATCGAGTTCTGCATGTCATGGGTCAAGAGCTTGATCACGCGGCTATAGCTACCTATGAACGTTACAGACATGAGCGGCTGAAATATGCTCGATACCGGTACTGCCATAGGCGGCAGTACCCTTGTCTCGTAGCGGTCATTTGGGAGTGATCAGCCGAACGGCTGCAACGGGTCGTTCTCTGCCGGTCATGGCCACGAAGCATGCTGGTCAAATCCGATGCAAATGACTGGTCAAGTCGAATGCAAATGGGGGGGGCAAGTCTGTGAATCTACCTAACTTTGACGGTGCCGCGCGGGTGCTGGATTTCAACGCAGATATTCGATGATGCTGCGTGCGAATTTGCTACGGCCAGCTGCATGGGTAACGGAATGAATGCAGGTTGCAGCGCTGTGCTTTTCTGCGCTTGCACCCGAATCCATTTGTGTACGGGGTTCGCGTTGAGGCTATGGCTGAGTGCGATGCTGGCAATCGAAGCGCCGGGTCGGGCACACGCTTGAATGACCTGGGCCTTGAAGGACTTGGAGTAGGAACGGCGTTGTGGCTGCATGAAAATACCCGCTTAAAAGGCTATAACTGGTGCCCACTTGAATTTAAGTGCACACCATGTCCTGGCCTTGCGGGGCTGGGTAGATGGCTTGGCCGGACGGATACCTTGCGACGATCCTCCAGCGCGCCCGATGCGCCAACCGCAAACAGCCCGGTTTAGCGTCATCCTTCGACGGTCATGCGCATGGCCAAGCCCGCGAGGACCGTCCCCATCAGCCAGCGTTGCACGGTCTGCCACACGGGCCTGCTGGCGAGGAATGTCGCAATGGAGCCAGCCATGATGGCAATCAGGGCGTTGACGCTCACGCTAATGACGATCTGCGTAAAGCCAAGCACGATGGATTGCGCCAGCACGCTGCCGTGGCCGGCGGGGTCGATGAACTGGGGCAGCAGCGACAAATACATGACCGCGACTTTGGGATTCAGCAGGTTGGTGACAAACCCCATCATAAACAGCTTGCGCGGGTTGTCCTTGGGCAGCTCGCGCACCTGGAACGGAGAACGGCCGCCGGGCTTGACCGCTTGCCAGGCCAGGTAGAGCAGATAGAGCGCGCCGCCGAGTCGCAGGGCGTCATACGCATAGGGAACCGCCAGGACCAGGGCTGTGATGCCCAGTGCGGCGCAAAACATATAAACGACGAAACCCAACGCCACGCCACCCAGGGAAATCAGTCCGGCCATTCGCCCCTGGCAGATCGATCGCGAGATGAGATAGATCATGTTCGGGCCGGGAGTCAGCACCATGCCGAGTGAAATCAGGCCGTAGGCAAGCAGGTTGGACAGTTCGGGCATGGCGTAACTCCTGAAGGAAGAGATAACGAATTGGAAGCTCCGCTAAATCTGTATAAAACGGCTTTCGCGATCGCTGAGGTATGCACCTGGATGGTGCGGACGATAGTAGGGCGGCCAAAGGGAGAACGTTAGATACAGATTGACTGACAAAACGTCATACAGCCGTCGCAGCACTTGATGTCGGTGGCTCGCGCCAACCGGGCGATGGCCGCCGCGCACGGCCGTGGTCCGGTTCACGCGGGACAACCGGTTTTGCGCGGTGGCGATGGCGAGCTCACCGGCAGGGTGCCAGCGGCCGTCTGGCGACCCACCTTGAACCATGCGGCGTACAACGCCGGGACGAAGAAAATCGTCAGCAGCGTCGCCACGGTAAGGCCGCCCATGATCGCAATTGCCATCGGCCCCCAGAACACACTACGCGTTAGCGGGATCATTGCGAGCACAGTGCGATCGGCAGCCCCGACGCCTATTCGGGCGAGGTGCCGGTCGCCTACGTTCAACTACGCCCCGGGTACACCTGCAACGCTGAAGAACTTGAGTCGTTCGCTCAACTCAACATCAGCGAGCGGGCTGCAGTTCCCAAGCGCATTGAAATCCTCGAAACGCTGCCACTGACTGCCGTGGGCAAGATATTCAAGCCCGCCTTGCAGCAGCGCGAGATTGCCAGGGTAGTCCAGCTGGAAGTGGAGCACCTGTGTCTGCGGGAGATTGCGGTGGACGTGGTACAGGACGGTCGTCGCGGGCTAGTCGCATGCATACGGGCTGGGGCCGATGAGGAGAACCTGGCCCGCCTTCTGGGTCGCTACAGCTTTCAAGTGGAGTGGCTTGAATGAGCGCGAATTTGCCACCGTAAGCCCGGCAAACATGCCTTGGTGCTGTTCCGCCAGGGCCTTTACACAACTTCAGTCAACTTCAACTGGCACTGACAAGTGCACAGGAAGGCGAAGCCTTGCCTGCGTGCAATCAAAAAAATAATAAAGAGGTGGAAAATGAAACTGAATAGCCGTGTGATTCCTTATTTCTCCGCTCCGCGAGCAAGTGCTGCCTGGATTAAGTTTACCGGCGCCATCGCAATACTCACCGCCTCAACAACCGCGGGCGCCAATGGCATTGCCCTTAATGAACAGAGTGCAAGCAGTGCGGGAACGGCGTATGCGGGAAGGTCGTCTTCGGCGCTGGACGCCAGTACCATCTTTGGAAATCCCGCGGGCTTGACCAAGTTGAAGCGTAGTGAGATTTCCGGCGGAGCCGCGGTCGTCTCGGTGAGCGACGACATCAGTGATGCGCAGAGCAGTGCCTCAGGAACGAATAAAGGGGACTCGGTACCTTTGGGGGTCGTGCCCTTCGCCTATATGTCGACGCCGCTTGACGATCGTTTTTCGATAGGTCTGGGTCTTTATGCTCCGAGTGGCCTGATCAATGACTACGAGAGCAGTTTTCAGGGTCGCTACCATGGTTCCTATAGCACGACCAAGGAAATAACCCTGCAGCCCACCATTGCCTATCGGATCAATGATTACGTGTCCATTGGTGGCGGACCGACCATAAACCATTTCAATGCCAAGCTTCAGAACTACCTGGCCACCGGCGCCCTGAACAACGGCGAGGACACACGGGTCACCATCAAAGGCGATGACACGGCATTTGGATACAACATCGGCGTCTTGTTTGATTTGAGTGATGCGACCCGTTGGGGGATTAACTATCACTCGAAGGTGAGCTATGAACTCAAAGGGCATACTGAGGTTTCCGGCTCCCCGAGCGTTATCCCGCTGGACGGAAACTATGACAACAAGATAGACATCACTATGCCCGAATCCGTGGACACGTCCATCACCCATCATTTCAATAGTCGCTGGACGGGATACCTGGGGACCACCTGGAAACGCTGGAGCCGGATCAAGAAGGTCGAGGCAGTCAACAGCGGTCTTTCCCCCCTGGGCCAAGCGGCTGGCCTGGGAAGTGTGACCGAAGAAATGAACTGGCACGACACGTGGTCCACCGCAGTCGGCGCCTCCTGGCAATTGAACCAACAATGGCTGCTGCGCGCAGGTTACGCCTATGATCCGTCGCCCATTGGAAATGCCGATCGCAGCGTGCGCGTTCCGGTTGGGAATCGCCAGGCCGTGACCTTGGGCGGTGCTTATTCGCCGAATGCCGATCTGACGATAGACTTTGCTTATGGTTATCTCTGGGATTCCAAAGTATCAGTAAAGCAGTCGAACAACTCCGGTCTTCAACCGGAATACAGTGCCGACTACGAAAATAGTGCGAATGGGATTTCAGTGCAGGCAACCTATCGGTACTAATCGATGCGACTCAATTCTTGATAGAGTCCATTTTTGCGAGCCTTTCTGAAGATTCACCTTTAATCGTTAATCAACTATCCAACTGGGGTGTGAGCAGTTCTGCTTGTTAATCAGCACCCTGGCCGTGGGTGGATTGGGAATGGTGGGCATCCAGAGGGTTTAGCAATCCCGCGATTGAGTATCTATCTGGGTCGAAAGCCCTTGCCATGATTTATTCATTAGTCACGCCGCAATGGAAAGTAGGGCAGCAATCGTTCGGTTTCTCTTCTAACCACGGCGTAGCATTCGCAACTCAGCTCCTCGAGCCTGGCCCTGTCCAGGATCCTGATGTGCCCCCGACTGTATTCGATAACACCCAGGCGCTGTAGCTTGCCGGCGGCGTCGGTCACGCCTTCGCGGCGTACACCCAGCATGTTGGCGATCAATTCCTGGGTCATGGTCAGTTCATTGCCTTGCAGGCGATCGAGGGACAACAGCAACCAGCGGCACAGCTGCTGGTCGATGGAGTGGTGGCGGTTGCACACCGCCGTCTGGGCCATTTGCGTGATCAGTGCCTGGGTGTAGCGCAGCATCAGCAGCAGCATCTCTTCATGGCGGTTGAACTCGTCCTTGAGCTGCTGGCCGGGTAACCGGTAAGCATGCCCGGCACTTTGCACAACGGCGCGGCTGGGCGTGCTTTCGCCGCCCATGAAGACTGCAACACCGATCAGGCCTTCATTGCCGACAACCGAAATTTCGGCCGAGGCGCCGTTCTCCATCACATACAACAGCGACACGATGGCGTCGGTGGGGAAGTAGACATGCCGCAGAGCGCCGCCGGACTCATAGAGCACTTTGCCCAGTGGCAGCTCGACCGGTTCGAGGTGGGGGAGCAGGCGATCCAGCGCATGCGCCGGAAGCGCTGCCAGGAGGTAGTTCTGTTGTGGCTTGGGTACAGCAAACATATCAGCCACCGTTCAAGGGCGAATACCCTGATCGGGACAGGTTACTCCAAAGCGCACTATGCGGGGCAACGCACCGAAGCAAGCCCGGCAATCTGCGATGCTCAAGGGTACGACGCTGCATCTGCAGCGCCAAACGTTGGAGGTTGTCATGAGCAAGCACATTGACCCGAATCTTCGCCAGGGTCCCGGCAAGCCCACTGCGAAACAGCCACAGAACATGCCGATCCCCCTTCATTACAAGCCTGGCCAGTCTGCCAACCAGCCGGTACACACCAAGCTGGGTGAGGCCGTGCAGCCGCACCACCAGGGCCCGAGTTTTCCTGTCTGAATCCAGGCCTGCCAAGAGCGCTGTATCTCAGCGCTCAAGATCGGCTTCGACGGTTCTATCCCACCCTGGGGTTTCGGGTTGGTGCGCTTTTACCGGGCATGTCACCAGGACCTGGTGTTCTTTACCGTCATCGAGCAATTCCAGCGTGTCATTGCCCAGCAGCTCGCCGTCCAGCGTGATCGAAGCTGTAGTGCTTGTGCCGGGGCGTACATTGATTTGGTAATGCGTCGCTCCATAGCGGTAGCGCAGCGTGTAGCCAGGCCAGCCCTGCGCAAGCAGCGGTACGATATGCAATGCAGTCCCGACTCGCTGCACGCCGAGCAATGACTCCACGATGAACCGGTACGTCCAGCCGGCCGACCCGGTGTACCAGGTCCAACCCCCACGGCCCGCATGGGGCGGCGTGCCGTAGACGTCGGCAGCCATGACATAGGGCTCGACCTTGTAGGTTTCGATCCGGCTGGCGATTTCATGGCCCGCGGGGTTGATCATGTTGAGCAACCGCCAGGCCCTGACGTTGTCGCCAAGCTCGGCGAACGCCATGCCGGCCCAGACTGCGGCATGGGTGTACTGGCCGCCATTTTCCCGTACGCCCGGCACATAGCCCTTGATATAGCCGGGCTCGAGCGACCCTGTGTCGAAGGGCGGATCGAGCAGCAGTACCGCGCCTGTGTCGGGCCGTACCAAGTGCTGCTCGAATGAAGCCATGGCCGTGCGGCACCGCGTTTGCGAGGCGGCCCCCGACAGTACCGACCAGCTTTGCGAGATCGAGTCGATGCGGCACTCGTCATTGTTGGCCGAACCCAGGACCTGACCGTCGTCGAACCAGGCGCGCCGGTACCATGAACCGTCCCAGGCATGCTCCTCCAGACTGGCCTGCAGCATGGCGGCCTGCTGGGTACAACGCTGTGCGAAAACAGGGTCGCCATGCAATTGGGCGGTGATGGCGAACTGCTGGAGAACATCAAAGCCGAAGAAGCCCAGCCACACGCTTTCCCCTTGGCCCAGATGGCCGACCCGGTTCATCCCGTCGTTCCAGTCGCCCGTGCCGATCAAGGGCAAGCCGTGGCTGCCACGCTGCAGGCCGTGTTCGATGGCGCGTACACAATGCTGATAGAGGCTTTCTTCAAGGTGCGACTTGCCCGGCAGGTCGTAATAGGACTCCTCCCCGGCATTGAGCGGGCGGCCTTCAAGGTAACCCACGGGTTCGGCCAGCACGCTGAGGTCTGCGGTGACGCTGACATAGTGGCTGGTCGCCAGCGCCAGCCACAGATAATCGTCCGAACAGCCACTGCGCACACCCCGATCGAGCGGCGGGTGCCACCAGTGTTGAACGTCGCCTTCGGCATATTGATGGGCTGCACACAGCAACAAATGGCTACGCACGCTGGCGGGATCGGCATGGATCATCGCCATGCTGTCTTGCAGTTGATCGCGAAAGCCGATGGCCCCGCCGGACTGATAGTAGCCACTGCGGGCCTGGAAGCGACAGGCGATCACCTGGTACATCAGCCAGCCATTGACCATGACATCGATGCTCGGGTCGGGGGTCTGGACCTGAATCACGCCCAGCTGCGAACGCCAATGCTCGCGTACCGCCTCGAGTTGCGCGGTTGCCGCCCCCAGGCCCCGGTACTGCTGAACCAGGCGCAGGGCTGACGCGGTATCCCTGGCTGCACCGAGCCGGAAAACCACGTCCTGGTCATCACCGTTGTCGAGGTCGAGGGCAACCTGTATCGCCGCACAGGGATCCAGGCCACCACCGGTACGGCCCGACAGCCGTGCCTGCTGTAATCCGGCAGGAGCCTTGAGGCTGCCGTTGCGACCGATGAATTCACTGCGATCGCCGCTGATGCTGGTGTCGGTCGAATCGGTATCGAGGAACGCCACCCGTTCGCAAAACTCGATCGAATAGGCGTTCCTGGCGAAAAATGCGCCGCTGCTGGGGTCGGCTTCCGTCACCACATGCATCGCTGATTTGCTGCGCAAGTCGCCCAGCACCCACTCGACATAGCAGGTTGTCGACAGACGTCGGGCGCGGCCTGAGCGATTGCGAATCTGCAAATGCGAGAATTTGATCGAAGCATCCAGCGCCACATATACCCACAACTCGGTGTGGATACCGTCTTCATCGTGCTCGAAGACGCTGTAGCCGAAGCCGTGCCGAGTACGGTACTCACCGGTACCGGGACAAGGCTGTGGCGTCACCGACCAGAAATGCCCGGTTTCTTCATCGCGCACATAGATCGCCTCGCCGCTGGCGTCGGTGATCGGGTCGTTATGCCAGGGGCTCAGGCGAAATTCGTGAGCATTTTCCATCCAGGTGTAAGCGCCACCACTTTCGGACATCACCGTGCCGAAATGCGGGTTGGCCAACACGTTGGCCCATGGCGCCGGCGTCGGCCTGCCAGGCTGCAAGGTCATGACGTACTCGCTGCCATCGGCACTGAAGCCGCCATAGGCGTTGCCCAGGAGCAAACCTTCGATAGCGGACAGGGGAGCGGCCGCCGTTGCTTTTGCCTGGCGCTTGAGTGTGGGGACCAGCGCCGGGTACACCGGGCTGGCGTGACGCCGATGAACCTGCTCGGCAATGCCGCCGTTGCCTTCGCTCAGTACCAGGCGCGCCACCGACAGGATCAGCGTCCGGTCCTCGTTCGACAACTGCTGTGCCGGACGCACGAAAATGCCCCCGGGATGGTCGATCAACGAGGCTTCGCTGCCGGACGTCACCACACCCATGATCAGGTCCTGGAGTTGCTGGCGATAGCCGGCCTGGTCTTCGTTCCAGATGACCAGGTCCACCACCAGCCCCTTTTGCCGCCAGTAGGCATGGGCCTTGACCATCTGCTGCACCAGCTCGATGTTCTCGACGGTGGCGATCTGCAGCAGAACGATGGGCAGGTCGCCGGAGATCGCCTGGCCCCAGAGGCTCGATTGATTACGTCGATTGGCCATCAATACGCTGTTTTCCGCGCGCATCGAGGCATTGGCGTAGAGAATCGAAGCGGCCATCTGTTCAAACAGGCGGGCATCTTCCGGCGCTACATTGAGTTGGCGCAGCAACACCTGGCTGTGGGTCCAGGCCAGGTCGAAGACGCGATCGGCGAGGTGCCGGTCGCGGTATTTATTGATCAGGTACAGGCAACCCTCACGGCTGTCCGCGACGCCGGTCACCAGGTCGATGGTCGCCGTTTGCCCGGGTTCCAGGGCAATGCGGCAGCGGATCGCCACGATCGGGTCCAGCACCGAGCCGGCGGTGCCGGAAAGCTGCTGGACATGGCCATCGAGCGCCGCCGGTGCTGCAACGTCGCGCCCTCGGCCGATGAATCGCGCTCGATCGGTCTCGTAGGAAATGGCGTCGATGTCCACGCCATGGGCAGCCAGCAGATGGCACATCCAGGGCACGGCTTCCTCACTGGAGCGCCGCCTGCGGGTGCAGACGATGGCCTGCAGCGCCGGCAACAGTTCGGTCTGCACGAACAGGTTGCTGAAGGCCGGGTGCATGGCATCACTGATGGCCGGCGCCAGGACCACCTCGGCGTAGGTGGTGATCTCCACGCTACGCCGTACGCGGCCGCGGTTGGTGATATGCAGCCTGCGCAACTCGATATCGTCTTCGGGAGACACGACGATCTCGGTGTGCGTATCGAAATCGAGCTCGCGAACACGAAACTCGGCCCGGGCATCGCTGAAAATCGCTTCATGGCTTTCTGGCCGGTGCAGGGTCGGCTGGTGCGCCGAGGACCAGAACACGCCGCTGCTGACATCGCGCAGGTAGCAGAACATGCCCCAGTTGTCGCGGGTCGCGTCTTCATGCCAGCGGGTCACGGCGATGTCGTTGCAACGGCTGTAACCGCCGCCGGCACTGCTGAGCATGACGTGATAACGGCCGTTGGAGAGTAGCTGGACGGCGGGGCGCTTGCGCCCGGGATCGGCGAACACGCGAAGCCTGGTTTCCTGCATCCCTGCGTTGTCTCCCGTGGCAGGCGCCTGGGTCGCATGCAGGTAGGGCGCGGCGGTTTTCGGTACGCGTTCCTGCAGCAACAAGAGGGTGGCCTGGAAGGCCGGGATCGACTCGAAACGTCGCTGCATGGGTCGGTCCAGCAGCAGGCTGGTCAAGGCCAGCAGGCTCATGCCCTGATGGTGCGCCATGAACGAGCGCACGACCGCATAGCGCTGGCCGCGTGGCAGGCGTGCCTCGGTGTAGTCGACCGCTTCGTACAGGCCATAGCGACCGGCCGACCCCTGGGCAGCCAGGCGTTGCAGGTTGCGACAGGCCGCTTGCGGTTCGACCATCAGCGCCAGGGCGCTGGCGTACGGCGCAATCACGGTATCCTCGGCCAGCCCGCGCTTGAGGCCAAGGCCTGGCACACCGAACGCCCGATACTGATAATTGAAGTGGGCATCCAGGGTGTTGTAGCCCGACTCGGACACGCCCCACGGGATGCCCAACTGGTGGCCATGCTCGATCTGCAAGGCGACGGCCGCGCGGCATGTCTGCTCCAGCAGCGTGCCTTCATAGCTGGGCATGACCAGGTTGGGCATCAGGTACTCGAACATCGATCCGGACCAGGAAAGCAGTACCGGCACCCCGCGATTGTTGCTGAGCAAGCGTCCGAGGGTGAACCAGGCCTGTTGCGGCAGCTGGCCCTGGGCGATGACCACGAAATTGGTCAGGCGCACCTCTGAAGCGAGCAGGTCGTAATAGCCGTTGTCCAGCCGGCGTTCGTCGGCGTTGTAGCCTATCGAGAACAGGTCACGCTGGGCATCGTAAAGGAAGGTGAAGTCCATGCTCGCCAGTGACGCGGACAATTCGGCCAGGCGCTCCAGCTGGCTGATTCGTGCGCGGGCCAGATGTTGTACCGCCTGCACTTGCGCCTGATCGGTGGGCAGCCACAGCGCGCAATCGAGCTCGGCCATGTGTCGCAGGGTGAGTGCTGGCGACTTGGCCCGGGCGGGTGCCTGCGGCAGCTCGAAGCGCAGTCGTTCTGCCCGCAGATCCGCACACTGCGCCTGCAATGCCTGCAGCCAGTAGTGTGCTTCTTCAGCAGAGCTGGCCTGAGTGTCGATTGCCAAGGCCTGCGCCTGATCGAGTAACCGCAGGAGGTTGTCCGGGGTGTCGTGGACAATCGCCGACTCCACCTTCGCGCGCAGTTCAAGCACGGCAACGTCATCGAGGTCCGCGTCCTGTAACGCCTGCTGCAGTACATTGAGGGTGTCGCCCAAACCGCCAAGGCTGCGTCGGTCGAACAGGGGCGTGTCGACCAACCCCAGCAGCCCCGGCCGCAGGGTGAGCAACAGGCCCGCCAGGTTGCCGCTGTCCACGGTGGACACATACCGAGGCGCCAGCGGCTGCAGTGTCTGGGTGTCGTACCAGTTGTAGAAGTGCCCATGGTGTCGCTCAAGGC
>NZ_JBFUID010000099.1:0-13801 GCF_056402055.1 Pseudomonas sp. P4_C4
GCTCAGATAGTGCGTGAACGAAGCGCAACTGCGTCAGATCAGATTGATTCAATTGCGGTGGGTCATTGCGATTCGTTCAGCTGTCCTGTACCAATCACCGGTGCCGAAGCGTCGGTGATTGAGCCGAATTGCCGTAATCAGTACGGCTGTTTGTATTGCACTCATTATGTCTGCCACGCCGATGAAGAGGATATACATAAGCTACTCAGTCTCCATTATGTAATTAATGCTGTACGCAGCACCGCTCAGGACAGTAATCATGCAGAAGCACTCTACAAAGACTTATCCATTAGAATTGAGTTTGTGCTGGAGGTAATGGCGAATCGCTCGGAGTCTGTTGCTCAACTGCTAATTATCATGAGGCATAAAGTATTTCAACTTGGAGTGTTAACACCATTTTGGGAGCGCCGCCTGCAGCGCTATGAAACAATGGGAGTTGTATTTTGAGTGGCTCTGCGGTAAGTGGTTTGTTCGCTGCCATGGGCGATTTAGGTGCCGTTGCTCCTGATGCTGCAATGCAGGACATAAACTTTAAGCCCGGGCCAGAGTTCGTTCTGTGTCGAGATAAATACGGAGCTTCAACGGCCACGTATAAAGAGCTGATATGGGACTTTAATCCATATCGACTTGGAGCGACGAGGCTCACTAAAATACGATTTGATAGGCTCTTTAAGTTAAGAGAGTCTGATCAGCAGTCATTGGTTGATGAGGCGAAACATGTTGTTTATTGTCTAGCATATTTTGCGGGAGGGGGGCGTCTGGGGCGGCTGAGTGCAAAGACCATAGAGCAGCGCTGGGTAGTCCTGCGTAGCGCTGTGTCGTTTTGTTACAGACAACGCGATAAGCCTTTGGTTGGTGCGTTGTCCTTGCAGCAGCTTTTCAGTACTCCAGTATATTTAGCAGCGTTTATTGCTGAGATGCCGCAACCACACTTTCCGCAAATGCTTTCATCTTTGCTTGCCAATTTAATTTCCATCGGTGAGGATCGATTGGGTTATCGTGTTATTAGCTCGCGTGACCTTGAATTGCGTCGACATGATACTAATCAACATCCGGTTATCCCCACTAGGATTTATTTGGAACTGATAAACGTTCTTCAGGATCTGCTTGATCAGATTCACCAAGGCGTAGAGAACTTTGAGGGATTTATATCTGAGTTTGGTGATGAGTTTTATGGGGTAGCACATTCTGTTCAGAAAAGTTTGTTGCCCGGCGGAAGGGCTAATTACAGGCCGTCTATGACTGAGGCGCTTAAGACTCATAGTCTGGATAAAATTTTCTCAGGAGTGTTTTCGTGTTCTTATAAAAGAGGGCTAAGCTCTGCGCTCTTAAAAATGCAATGCATCCTTAAAAATGTTATTCACCTATACACAGGTATGAGAGATCAAGAAGTGCTGCGTATGCAGTATGATTGTTTATCTGATGAGATCTACCTAAAAGAGGTGATTGATGATCGAGGCGTGGTTCGTGATTTAGCGAGAACAGTCACCGTTCTGTCGACAACGACAAAATTTACAGGGTACAAAAAATCAGAGTCGTGGTTTGCGCCGAGTGAAGTTGTTAAAGCTATAAGAGTTGCTCAGGCAATTTGTCGCGGGCTAGCAAGCATATACAAAGTTGATGTGGGTAATGAGTGTCCGTTATTTTTAAGTCCGACTATCCTTCGTATAGATAGTGTCGAGGTTGGCGTGGGAAGGTTGGCAAATTATTATAACAAAATACCCTTGATAGAGGATCTTTGGATTGAGTCGTCTGACTTGCAGGAGTTAGCACAGACCGATAAAAAGCGTGATTTTTATAGCGAACCAGAGTTTGCAGTTGGTCGATCTTGGCCGCTGACAAGTCACCAGTTTCGCCGCTCGTTAGCTTTCTACGGTAGCAATAGCGGGTTTATTTCGTTGCCCAGTTTGAAATCGCAATACAAGCATGTGACCCTTGAAATGGCTCGCTATTACAGCAATGGATTTCAAAATCTAAAGACTATTTTTGGATACTACGATCCGAAAAATAAGGGGTTTGTCTTGCCCAGTTCGCACGTTGCTTTGGAGTTTCAGATGGGGATACCGATGGCTGTTGCAAATCAGCTGTTGTCCGATGTGCTGTTCAGGGAGGCACCTTTATTCGGAGGCACGGGGTCTTACATTGAGAAACAGAAGGCTCGTTTGCAAAGTGGTGAGGTATGTATTGAGGATGTTAGGGCAGAAACTCTGATCCGCGTGGAGAATTGCGAAATTAGCTATCGGCCAACTTTTTTAGGTGGCTGTTCTAAGGTCGGTCGATGTGATTATTTTTTGCTTGGTGATTTTACCGAATGTTTGTCATGTGAGGGAGCAATAATTAAGCCCGAAAAAGTTGGTAGTGCCATTGAGGCTGTGGCTGCCGAATTACAGCTTTATCCTGTTGGTTCGGGAGAGTATCAAGTTACCAATGGTGACCTTGAGCGACTCTTGAGCTTTAAGGCGCGCTTGATCGATAAATCGGAGTTTTAGGTATGGATTCTGGTAAAGCAGTTAGTCGTGGTTTGCTCGAGTGCGAGGAGGCGTTACAGCGTCTCCTCGATGGCAAGCCAATTGTGGCGGAACATGTAGGCTTATCGCTTTCGAAAATCACGGCGAGCGTTGTAAGTCTCGAAGCCGGATTTGATCGTGGCTATCTCAAGAAATCTCGTAACGCCCATTTGCCGATAATAGCTAGGATTGAGGCCTTTCGTGCAGAGGCAAATAGGGGGGGCAGTCATTCAAGCTCTAAACAGATCGACCGTTTGGAAGATAAGCTTGAGGCCTTGGTGAATGAATTAGCAACTGTTCGTGCGCAGCGCGATCGGGTCCTTACACAAAACCTCCAGCTATGGGAGCGCGTAAGGGAGTTAGAGTTGGCGGAGCGCCAAATCAAGCCTTTTCAGGCTAGGTTGCACCCTTAAGGTCAGGGTTTGTCCCTACCTCAGTGGGATTGCCTGGGCGGGACAATCCCTGTTCCTGTCAATCACTAGCGCCTTTAGCTGGCGGCAGAAGCGACCCAGGTTCACACCCTAGGCTCAAAGCAATCTCTGGATAGTCAAAAAGACGTTCAGCATAGGACCTCATATTTCCAGTATTACCTCGCAACTCGGGTGGGCCTGCACCAACAATTATCAAGGGCAAGCTAACCTGCGAAACACGATGCAGGGCGACTATTAGCGCGGCTAACTCGGGCTCCATGACGAGCTGAAGGTCATCAATAAATATCACTAGGGCGGTATTTGCGTGACGCGCAGCTTCTCCAACCTCTATCAGTAAGGCGGTCAAGTCGCCGTCGAGATCGCCGTTGTCGGCCAACCCTGGCTCAGGCTGAAAATCCAAATCTATCTCAATATCTTGGTAGCGTTCTTTCAATGTTTTTGTGAAGCCTGAGAGCGCGCGGAGCGCTTTGACAGCAGCATCTTTGGCCGCGTGTACAGTACTCATGCGGAGCAGTGCTGCTTTTATCTGTAGGACTAGCATTGAAAGTAGGGATCGTTCTTTCAATGTCTCTACATAGGCAGTGTGAATGCCGAACGAAACTGCATCCCTCGCCAACTGATTCAGCAATACCGTCTTTCCGACACCTTGCAAACCAACAATTATGAGGCTTTTTACTGGTCGCCCAATGCGAAGGCGCTCAATAGACACTCGCAACCGCTCACGTAGATCGTCACGACCAATCTGTTCAGAAGGTTGTGGACTGCCAATAGGTGCGTGAGGATTACGTATTACGGCCATAGAAATATACTCAATTGATCGGTTCCTATGATGCCCAAATCTGCCCCCTAAGTAACAGGCAGAAATCGGCCCAGAGTGTGTAAAAACGCCTCCGCGAACCCTTGCTATGATTTCTGAGGATTTCATCGCAGGGATCGCCCATGAAGCGCTTTATCCAAGGTGAACATCGAGGCCAAGGCACCTTACTTCCCGAGAGCCTCGACGACTACGTCAGCGATACCAATCCGGTGCGGGTAGTCGACGTCTTCGTCGACGAACTCGACCTGGTCAATCTGGGTTTTGAAGGTGCCATTCCAGCCGATACTGGCCGGCCGGCTTACCACCCCGCGATCCTGCTGAAGATCTACATCTACGGCTATCTCAACCGCATTCAGTCGAGCCGGCGGCTGGAACGAGAAGCTCAACGCAACGTCGAACTGATGTGGTTGACCGGGCGTTTGATGCCGGACTTCAAGACCATCGCCAACTTCCGAAAAGACAACAGCAAGGCCATCCGAGGCGTCTGTCGCCAGTTCGTTGTGCTGTGTCAGCAGTTGGGACTGTTTGGAGAAAATCTGGTCGCCATTGATGGCAGTAAATTCAAAGCAGTCAACAACCGCGACCGCAATTTCACCAGCGCCAAACTGAAGCGGCGCATGGAAGAAATTGAATCGAGTATCAATCGTTACCTGGCGGCACTCGATGCTGCCGATCGGCAAGAACCAACAGCTTCCGAGCTCAGCGCCGCGCGGCTGGAAGAGAAAATCGCCGAGCTCAAAACTCAAATGAAGGAGCTTCAGGCTATCGAAAGCCAGCTCAATGAGTCGCCGGATAAACAGGTCTCACTGACCGATCCAGACGCCCGTTCCATGATGACGCGCGGCGCAGGAATCGTCGGCTACAACGTGCAGACAGCGGTCGATACGCAGCACCATTTGATCGTTGCACATGAGGTGACTAACGTCGGTTCCGACCGCGATCAACTCAGTTCAATGGCCAAGCAGGCCCGCGAGGCGATAGCGTCAGAAACGTTGTCGGTGGTGGCGGACCGAGGTTATTTCAAAAGCGAACAAATCCTGGCTTGTCACTATGCCGGCATCACCGCCTATGTGCCCAAACCGATGACCTCTGGAGCCAAGGCTGACGGGCGTTTCAATAACGATGCCTTCGTCTATGACGCGGCAAAAAACGAATACATTTGCCCGGCTGGAGAGGCGCTGATCTGGCACTACTCCTACGTTGAAAAAGGCCTGAAGTTGCATCGTTACTGGAGTTCGAAATGCCAGGGCTGCGCGTTGAAATTGCAGTGCACACCGAGCACGGAACGACGAGTTCGACGCTGGGAGCATGAAGACGTATTGGAGGAGATGCAGCTTCGGCTGAGCAAAGCACCAGAGATGATGCGAGTCCGAAAACGGACTGTTGAGCATCCCTTCGGGACGCTCAAACAATGGATGGGTGCAACGCACTTCCTGACGCGAAAGCTGGCCGGGGTGAGCGCGGAGATGAGCTTGAATGTGCTCGCCTACAACTTGAAACGGGTCATGAAAATCATCGGTACCCATCACTTGATGAAGGCGCTAACGGCCTAAAAACCGGCCTGTTTTTACGTGTCCCGATGATCTGGCGCGTTGCTGGGGCGGTTTAGCTCATCAGGAAGGGACATCGTGCCTTGATCAGGCTACGAAGCCGGACAGCCGCTCAGCCTTGAAGATCGAAACGGGATCTAGCGTTTTTACACACTCTGGGCCAATAGCAGCCATCATATGCACCTACTAGGAGGCCACCCGAGGCATACAACGAGAACCCACTCCGGGCCTTCCTCTGGCGATGAGGCAGGGTATCCCAACGCGCACATCTGGACCAACCCCCAGCCCCACAGACGCTCATTGCAAACGCAGATATCCCCTAGGAGCTGAGGGCTAAGATGGCTGAGGCACTACCATGTAACTGACTAGTCTATTGCCGATCTTTTAGTTCTTTTACTCTCTTCACTACGTATTGTTCAAAGAGTGGGTGGGAGTGAAAGTCACGAAGTTCTGATCGGGTAGAGAATGAGCGGATAATTGTTCCGCATATTTCAGACTCGTCATGTGTTTTACTTTTGTTGAAAGCTGTTGCAAGTATTGCGTTAATGCTCTGTAGCTTGTGTTCAAGTCCACACTCGGCGAGGATCTCGTTGAGAATTTCTCGCCAGCTTCGTGGATCCACATCGTCAATATCCTTCCCCTTAAACACCCATGAAGCGTAATGATTTCCTCCAACCTGAAAAACCTCCTTGTCAAAATCGAGACCGCGGAACTTTGGAAGTTCCCACTGACCATGTGTTGAAATATTGGGCGCAGTTGGAGATTTAACTATTCCGATTACTTCATCGGTATTTTCGTTATAGCGAGCAAGTACGGCTGACGCAGTTAAGTACCTGAGAATCTTGAAGAACACTGCATCCTTGGACGCCCCCGACTGTCTCAACACATCTTGGAAGAACTCCTTAAAGGTAGGAGCACACGCGAATCGTTCCTGAATCCACGTACTTGGCATTAGCAGCTCTGCCGCGAACCGGTTAGCTTCCATCTCCATCTGCTTGTATTCCATGTTCTCGTCGCCGGGCTCGAGATGGGAGACAACCGTTCCTACATGCCAGGGAATAACAATATGTCCAATTTCATGGGCAAGTGTAAATTTTCGCCGACGCTCGCTGATTTCGCTATTTATCAATATTCTCGGTTTAGCTTTCTCGCCAATTCCGATGGTTATTCCATCAATCCTGAAGGGCAGACTCTTGAACTCAAGTGTTCCATATTCCCTGGCGAGAGCCTCGAGGTCGTACGGTGGCTTTAAGTTTCGGTTGCTGAGGACGCGCGCCGCCATCTTTTCTTCAGGAACCATTAAGGCTCTACCTCTTGCTCAAGCCATTCCGCTATGCGTCGTGCCTCCAACGCCGTGCTGGCGCGTGCCGCGAGTGCGTAGCGATCTCTGTCCAATTCCTCTTCAAGAGATATCTTATTCCTGCGAGCTGCAAGTATGTAGGAAAGAATGGAGGGGTTTTTAGCCCACGCAGAGTACTCGTCCCATCTCATCCCCAAGAACTCATGCAACTCTTGATTCGCGCCCGCGCGGCACTCATGCCAATCCTCGACGTAGTTGTCGATTTCCTCAATTAGCAGGTCGCCCTTCAGGCAAAGCTCTAGGAAGCTCATCGTAATTTCCTAATTTGGGTTGAACCGTCGCCCGCGCACTGGCGGTTTGATTACGTCGCCCGAGTGCGGGCATACCGAACCCAAGTGGTAGCCGCGCTTATCAAATACCTCAAATTCACCATGCAAGGAATCCCAAGAATAGTAGCGCTGCTCGCTGGGGTCGAAATAGTATTGCCTACCACCCTCGACTTTATGTTTCTTGTATTTGTCGACAATGGAAGGCTTGGGTCGTGCGATGCCGCCCATCGGTGCTCCTTGGCCTGAGTATGGTGGCGCTTTGCCAAATCAAGTGCACAAGCGCCTAGCATAATGCTACTAGATGATGGGGCCTCTAGTCTGGCTCGTTTCGTGCTGAAACCGGCTGCGTCACGAAAAAAACTGGGCATAACGCACTTATCTCCTCGCCGACGGGCGGCCTTTCTCGCTGTGGCGCAGGGTCAGGACTGCGGGACACCCTGGGAGAACGTTTTGCTTGCCACTAGCCTGCTTGGGCGTGGGCATCTGCCGCGTCCAGTAGCCCCTCCAGGACTTTGAAGCCCTCATCGCGACTGATCAGGAAGTCAACGAGATCATCCGCATCGAAGTTGAATGCCTCGTCAATCAAGACAGTTTTGAAGAACTTGGATGCCAGCAGCATGCCTCCCGTATTTAGCATTTTCTGTTCGTCTTCACCGGTCAGTTGCGGAAAGAATGTCGATATCACTGCAGTACCCAAAGGACGTATCTCTAGGGATGATGTGGATAGCTCCCAATGCCAGCGCCCCTTGATAGGACAAAAGGTTGGGCAGTCATCATCCAACATGTAGTTCCAGCTATCGCTTTCCCACATCCACTGAGGAGGCTGGAGAAGGTAGGGAGCAGCCCCTTGCGGATATACGGTGACCTCATGATTGCGCCCATTTCCCCAAATCGTCAGGGGGCGCTGCTGCAAATAGTTGAGGCTACGCTGGCGTAATTTGAACGTTGCCAACTGATCGTTGATCTCGTTTTGCACCTGCGCCTGGCTCAGTCCTTCGGCAACACCCAGCACTGCAATCCCGATATTGAGGTTCAGTTGATGTAAGGGCTGCAGGTTCAGGTAAGCGCGGCCAATTAAGGGTTCAGGCAGCCGTTCAATGCAGTCAGCTTCAAGGATTAGTGGAACAATCCTGACGCCCGGCTCGTCGGTGATCTTGGACAGCATTTTCAGCTCACGGAACAAACCTGATCCCACTCGGTGAGCGGCATTCAGGTAGTCCTGGTCACACAAGCACAGAACCAGTACCGGACGCTTGGCCAGCGCTTTGGAAATTGCGCCGTCGATTGACTCGCCAAATGCAATACTGTCACGGTCCCAGAACACGTCATGCAGCCAATTGAGATTGGCAACTATGCTCTGTCGCACCCACTCCTTGTTTTCTAATCCGTTGCCCCATGCGTATGAAATGAAGATAGAGCCGTGGGTTTCTGCTTCTGTCATATTTCTTCCCTGTTGAACTATCTCTGACTGTGCCCACCATATGATGATAGGCAGGCTATGGGAGCTAGTTACTACTTGCCTAAGATGGCTTTTGCCAAATCATTCATACGAGTTCTGAATCCAGCTGTTAATGCTTTCTGGATCATAAGTAACTCCGTTGCGTATTTATCTCATCATGGTCAGTCATTTCGCTAAAAACGTGACCCGATCTCTCCCCCATTGTGCAGGGTCTAAATTCTAACCGCATCGTTACCGATGCCGCTTCTTCTTCCGTCTTTTGCGATAGTCGCCACTGAATGTTCATGCGCCCACGTATCTATATTTGATAATGTCCTTTGTCACAAATAGGAAGGGGGATCCTCGATGAAGCTCGACAAAGACCTGGTGCGCGAAATTCTGCTGGCCATCGAAGCCAGCGACAAAACCCCTGACTCCTGGATTGACCTCGCCATCGAAAACCACGGCGAGGATGAAGTCTCCTATCACGTCATGCTGCTGCACGAGGCCGGGTTCATCGTGGCGCAAGACCTTTGTTCGATGAGTGACTTTGATTGGCGGCCAAAACGGCTGACCATCAGGGGCCACGAGTTCCTCGACACCATTCGAGATCGTGAGGTTTGGCGTCTGACCAAAGCCGGCGCAGAAAAAGCTGGCGGGGTGAGCCTGGCGGTGATGCTGGAAATAGGCAAGGCCTACGGCAAACAAGTGCTCAAGGATCGTCTGGGTATCGATCTGCCATGATCGGACTTCTCCTTATGGGCTCGGTCACGGCGCCAGTCCCGGCGCTGGTCAGTCATGCCGGTGAGCGCGCCGGCGTGCGTTCTTTGGAGTTTTTTACCGCCAATATCGCAATCCCCACATAAGACGCGGCTACCCACTCATGGCAACGATCTGGAGCCGCAGTAAGCGCTGCTGGCGAGCTTGTATCTGTCACGACTGACCGGAAATGGCCGATTTCTGCCAGGAGCCACCGGCAGAAATTGACCCAATATAGCCCTTCGTTAAGGGCTGATATCGGCCAAAAGCGGACTGTTCCGCAGTGTCTTAGCAGGCCTCCGTTGAGGCTTGGAGGTGTCTACGAAATGTGGGGCGATTCAAAAAGCCATGTCGACTGGGCTTCTTCGTCATTTCAGTTGCTTTCAATACGTAGCCAAACACTCTGCACTACATGGCTCGCCCGTTGTGTTAATGCCTCAGCAGATGACAATGAGAACATGGAGGAGAGTTTTACCGGCCGCAGCTGAGTGCGGCCAGTCGCTGTGCGGTACCAATCAGGTGAAAGGAAGCATCATCGTGATTGGAGAAATTTGCGGGCAGCGAAGAAATCCGGCCTTTTCGTAAAGCCCCACCAACTGATCATTAAGTGGATGGACTACGAGTGCCGTTGATGCAACTTCTTCAGAGGCGGCAAGCGCACGAAGAACGGCATCCTGGATCAGGTCTAGCGACAGTCCGGTACCCTGGAGCGTCTTACACACCCCCATGCGACCCAGGACTGTGATCGGGTGCTGTTGGGGCGAGTTGCGCTGTGCTTTTTTGGGTACGACGTCTGCCCGCATTATCGTCCCGTTCGACAAGGTGTAATAGCCGACAACGGTATTCGTACCTTTGAGGCAAGTGACAAGCACGGTGGCGGTCTTAGAAGCTTGGGCTTTGATTGCCTTTTTCTTCAAATACTCGTTGATGGACTCCTCACCACAATCGAACGGATCCACATTGTGGGTCTCATTCAGCTTTACCGGTGCACTCAGCTCCAGCGAGAGGGTCTGTTCAGCAGCTTCTGGACGCATTTATTACTCCTTACGGGATTATTCTGTAAGGCTTGCTCGAAAGCGTCGAAGTCATCGTCAGCAAGGACGAACAGGCGTTGATCCAGAATGACTTCCTCTGCCTTTTTACAAGCAGCATCCAGGATGAAGCTGGTTCGATCACTCCCCGAAATGGCTGCGGCCACATCGATTAAGTCTCGTTTCTTAAAATCGACCCGCATGTTGAGCGGGACGGATTTGGTTTTTTCCGTTGCAGCGGATTCCGCACGCAATAGAGAGCTTGTCATGGTCTTTTCCTTGGTCTTCGTGGTGGTTGGTGGCTTATCTCCTTAGGTTCATTTCGTTGTTGCTCGGCTGGTTGGACGATTCATGGCTGACTACCTCTGGCAATTTTGAGTGTTTTGAGTGTTTTGAGTGTTTTGAGTTTTGAGTTTTGAGTTTTGAGTTTTTTTGCTTTCTGGGTAGGGGGAGTTTTTCCCCGAAACAGATCATTCCATAGCGTGTATCAGTTGTCTACACGTAACGCAGATGACTGTACGTTTGCCGACAGTCGGCAATCCACGAGGGGCTGATTCCTTAGCCCGACTAGGTACCTCGTGAAAAACCCTTTATATTGAGAATTATTCTTACGTACGGGGAGAGCATTTCTAAAAGAGCGATATGAGTAATACTGGGTAGGCGATGGGGCTGGAGCCCGATTTTACTGGGGGTACAGGCCTTGAAAATAGTGGAGCGGGTGAAGGGAATCGAACCCTCGTTATCAGCTTGGGAAGCTGGCAGCGAGAGAGTGTGTGGTTGGGAAAGGAAGTACCTTCATGTGGGGGGGCGCTACGACAAAATGCCCCTCACTCCCCTGGAGCGGCTATGCGCTATGTCACGTCGAGTGTGGCTGAATGAGATCCGATGCCTGAATTGAACAATATGTCATCGTCGTCGTTTCGGGCCGCATGCAGTGCTCGAATCACAATCTCAACGTCATCCCTCACGAGCTGTGCAAACGCCGATGTTCGGATACGAGTTTCCCAATCAGTATGCAGTTGTGACTCAACAAGATCGCTGTGCTGCTTTTCGAATTCGATAACCGAAATATGTTCCTCGCTCGTGAGCTCACAAGATCTGCCATGGGCAAGGGTATTTCGAAAAGAAAACAGTTCGGCAATGGTTTTCAGCGGGCGAGCCCCTTTGCCTTGGGGGAACTGGACATCTAATGCCTTGCGTAGGTGCTTGAATTTGGACCAGAGCGGAAGCTTTTCTTTCTCCTCCCAATCGTTGAGTACTCTGGGACCAATGTGATTTAGATAAGCCTCGAAGGTAAAGGCCGTAAGCACTGTGCTGGACAAAAACTGCCATGCACAACCGGCTGGATTATTCAGCCCGACATTGAGAACACAATAGGATGCGTGCCAAAGCTCGGCATACGAATGGACGGGACGTTGTTTGGTGACAAGTAGACGGTTTTTCATTTCGGTAGCCCAGGTATGAGTACGCGACGAAGAGGGGGCCGCAAATATTCAGCGCAAACCGAAATCTGCTCCCTTCAGCCGCGCTAGGCCTTGATTGATATGGCCTGCATTTTCTCCAATCGTATGAAGCGCCCCGCGGACATTATCACCTACGTCTTCCGCTCCCTGCTTCTCTACCCACAGCGTCAGTTCCATCACGGCTGCTTCTATGGCCAGTTGATTGTTGTAGATCCTTCCCAAGACATCCGATAGTGAGTACTCGCTTGACATGATTAATGACTCCTTTCGAGAAAGCCCAAGCATAGCAGCGACAGTGCTCGTAACTGGAACCTGAGCGCATCGCTCAAAATTTGCTACACGAATGGAGAGATAGAAATTGAAATGCGATGGCGGAGCGAAGTGGTGCGAAAGTGGTACGGGAGATTTGAGATGTCCATGAAAGCCTTTGTTTGACGGGGGCGGAGGTTCAGTACGGCCAATCCATCACCGCAAAAGCTGCTAATTCAAGCTCTCGTGACCGACTGCAATCCAAAGTGGACACTAGCGTATGAGCTCAGGCCGCGGCCCGCCAGATCCGTCGCGCCTGCAGCGAATGGTTAGCAGCCGTGGGGAGGTATTTGAATGAACCTCGGCGGAAACTGCATTTTGTGAACCTCATTGCGATAAGTCCCCATGCAGATGAACAACGCCCGAACCATTTGGTAATTGAGCGCTATTTTTTCGCCCGGCTTGAACCAAGTAATGACCTTGCACTTGGCCACTTCGCTGCTAGCGACACCATGCGAGTGGACTATTGAGTTTCTCAAGTGGCGCAGATCACCCCAGAAGTCGCTYACCACCTCTCGGTTAAGGATATCTCGAACTTTATCAGTATTACGTGCGTCAGTGGGTATAACACCCTTTGCCTTACCYATTTCGATTCTTAGGTGCTCCTCCCAGTACGCGTACGCTGAGACGACTAGAAGATTACCTAGTGATTGAGCATTCTGCCCATTTGGCTCTAGGTGAGTGACCGCCTTTGGCCGATCGGTGCCTGTCTCGAAGGGCATCGTGCGACCCAAGTCGGGCAGCCGGGGGCGTAGTGACAGCGGCTTAACCGTTGATGGTGATCGTGCCCAAGGATCACCGGTTGAAATTGAAGCTATGCTGGAAAAAAGACATCGGAGTTGTACATGCCGGACAGCCAGTTACGGTGAAAGTCGAAGCATTCTTATTTTGGTGGTGGAGAAAAGAATGGGTACTGATGCATCAAATCGTTCTAGGGAAGCCTCTAGAAATTTTGCGATAATTAGTTTTGTTGGTTATTTAGTAATTGTGGCTGTTATGTTGTGGTATCAGTCCTCGGCACAGATTCCAAATAAGTTGAATGAGTCGTCAGGTGTGCTTTCGGAGGAAAGAGTCGGACGTAAGCTTATGACGAAAATCACCGATGGTGAATATGTGTATTGGTTTACCTGCGCTTCGACTTTAGGAGGGTTTTCTACATGTATCACAAAGCAAAAAAGCTCTGGTTTGTTGGGCAGGCATGCAAGTGTTTCTGGTATGACCAAAAAATATTTCCTGCAATAGAGCAGCGGAAATTGGTCGTTTTGGTGGTGGAAGGGAAAGAAATTATCAGTAGGGCGATGTCCGAGGAACGGTTGGCTAGAGGTAAGAGAAATAGTTGTTGGGTATACGGTATCGTCGGTTTTTTTGCGCTTTGCGTTTCTGCTTTCTTTTTAAAGAGGGCAAGGCGGAGTTAAAGTGGATCAGAAGACAGTAGAGGCTATTTCCAGTGTCTTGGCTTACCTAAGTGCTCCAGAGGGTTCGGCGCCAGTTATTAACGAGGATTGATTTTTGCGTAGGATATCTAACGATTAAGCTAAGTGGCGGCAGCACGCTGATCAGTTCCAACAACCATCCAAGCATAACTGCTCATTTGCTGATCGCTCCGCCCACCGTCTACTTTTGGCCGATCGGTGCCTGTCGCGAAGGGCAGCGTGCGACCCAGAGTGTGTCAAAACGCCAAAGCCAACCCTTGCTATGATTGCCCCGGATTTCATCGCAAGGGCTGCCCATGAAACGCTTCATTCAAGGTGAACACCGAGGTCAAAGGACCCTGCTCCCCGAGAGCCTGGACGATTACGTCAGCGACACTAATCCGGTGCGCGTTGTCGATGTCTTCGTGGATGAACTCGACCTGATCACCTTGGGT
>NZ_JBFUID010000100.1:0-13646 GCF_056402055.1 Pseudomonas sp. P4_C4
CCCTAATGAGATGGTCAGCCCAGTACGGGAACCCCGTTAAATCTAAACTTACCGGGCTTCTCACTGATTTGCGGAGACCTCTCATGGATATCTTGGACTTGCTCGGCCTGGATATTGGAAAAAGCACCTTTCATCTCATAGGGCACGACCCCGAAAGGGACTGCTACGCAGTCCAACGGGAGCAAGCTCCCTCGCCACGGGTTGCCATCACTCACGGGAAAATTGTGCTGTCATGTGAACAATCCCATGAGAGGTCCCAAACATGACCCAAAACATCTACGACGACCCTAAATTCTTCCAGGGCTACAGCCAGATGGCCCGCTCCATCGGCGGTCTCGATGCCGCGCCGGAATGGCCTGCACTGAAGGCCATGCTGCCGCCAATGCAGGGTCTGAAGGTAGTGGATCTCGCTTGCGGCTACGGTTGGTTTTGTCGCTGGGCCAGTGAGCATGGCGCCGAAAGCGTGCTCGGCCTGGATGTTTCGCAGAAGATGCTGGAGCAGGCGCGCAAAACCAGATCCGCTTCGAACATCCGTTATGAGCGCGCCGATCTGGAGCAACTCAATCTGCCCACCGCCAGTTTCGATCTGGCCTACAGCTCCCTGGCGCTGCATTACATCAAGGACTTGCCGGGGTTGTTCGCCAGTGTCCACGCAGCCCTCAAACCCGGTTCGCATTTCGTGTTTTCCATCGAACATCCGATCTTCATGGCACCGCGTAATCCTGGCTGGATCATCGATGCCCAAGGCAGCAAGAGCTGGCCCGTGGACGCTTATCAGAGTGAAGGCGAGCGCGTGACCAATTGGCTGGCGGACGGTGTGATCAAACAGCACCGCACCATTGGCACGTTGCTCAACACGCTGATTGGCGCTGGATTCAGCATTCAGCACGTCGACGAATGGGGGCCGAGCGATGCCGAGGTGGCGGCGCAACCGGCCCTTGCCGAAGAGCGGGAGCGGCCCATGATGATGTTGGTCGGCGCTCAGCGTTGATGGATAAAAAAGGGACGGATAAGTCTGTCGCTTTTTCGCATCAGCGGGTTGCGACGATAAACAGTCGTGGGAACGGCAACAGCACCGAACCATCGGCCAAAGCCGGATACGCCTGTTCGATAGCCGCTTGATACCGCTTCAGATACTGCGCCCGTTCCGCTTCGTCCAGCGGGTCGAGGAACGGCCGCAACCCGCTGCCCTTGAACCACTCGACGACACCCGACGCACCGTCCGCGAGCGGATGATGATAGGTGGTGCGCCACACATCGACGCGGGCGCAGTGGGGCTTCAACATCGAGTAATAGCCACCGGCATCAGCCATTTCCGTGCGTTGCCCGGCAGCACCGGCCAGTTTGGTGGCCCAAGGGCCATGAGCTGCCACTTCGCGCATTAAACGGTGTGAAGGCTCATTGAGGTTGTCCGGCATCTGAATGCCCAAGGTGCCACCCGGTGCAAGCTTGTTCACCAGCGAAGGCAACAACGTCGCGTGATCAGGCAGCCACTGCAATACCGCGTTGGCAAATATCACATCGAACGGGCCAGTGCCGCTCCAGCTATCAATGTCCGCGATGTCGAAACGTACTTGCGGCAGACGCTTGCGGGCGGCTTCGATCATGTCGGTCGAACTGTCCAGCCCCTGCACCGAGGCGCCGGCAAAGCGCTCCACCAGCAACTCGGTGGAGTTACCAGGCCCGCAACCGATGTCGACGGCCGTACGCACGTCCCCGGCAGGAATGGCCGCCAGCAGGTCACGGGCGGGACGGGTGCGTTCATCTTCAAAAGCGACGTACTGTTTGGCGGACCAACTCATTGCGTTCTCCTGTCGGTGCGTTGTCCTCGGGCCGCTACGATACCGCGGCAAGCACCGCTAAAGGTTTCAGAAAATCACCTTTTCGGTCACGTCGAATTTTCATTCGACCGCCACTGTCTGAAAAATCCAACACAAAACCCCAAGCCGCATCTGGATCAGTGCCGAACAGAAAAACGGCGCGTGACCGAAATCCCGCGCCGTTCATGTTCAATCCTGGTGCTCAACTTTTGGCCTGCAATGCCTTGGCCATTTGCAGATGATTTTGCAATTTGGGCAGGGTTTCTTCGGCGAACGCCTTGATTTCCGGCACGTCGGTGGTCTGTGCTTCCTGCTGCAACTGATCGATGGCTTCCTGGGTGGTCTTCACCTGACTGGCTGCATAGGCCTCATCAAAGGTCGTCCCATCCATGGCTTGTGGCATCAGGGCTTTGGCCTTTTCGACAATTTCTTCGCGCGGGGCGACGGGCAAATCCAGTTGCCTGGCGATTTTCGCCAGGTGCTGGTTCGCAGTGGTGCGGTCGTTGATGACGACGATGGTGTAGTCCTTGACCTCTTTGGACTCGGATTTCTGGTGCGCCAGACGACTGGCTTCGATGTCGGCCATGCCTTTGGCCGAGGCTTCGTCGATGAATTCGGCGGATGACTGGGCAAAGACGCTACTGGCAAACAGCCCCAATAACGTGGCAAAACTGGCATTACATAATCGGGTGGCCATCCGGTTCATGGTCGCGCCCTCCTTGAAAAGTTCAAACGGGAGCTTTCGCCCCCGCTTCTCAATCAAAACCACCCGCATCCTTTAGCGGGATTTCTGACCGCCCTTGCGGCCCATGTCGGGTTTCGCCGGGTCTTTTTCGACGGTCGTGGTGGTGGTTTTCCCACCCTTGCGACCGGCTTCAGAAGCCTTCGTTCGATCGTTGGCGAAATTCCCCGAGTTCGAGTTTCTTGAGCTAGGCATGATTCTCTTCCTCTTGGTGATAGTCGCGGCGAGCTGTAGCCCCCATAGAATCTGAAGTTGCGCGTCCCAAAAGGTTTAGAAAATTATGTGGATACTACGACGAACGGTGCCTGGTTTTCAGACCAGTCGCAGGTGATGCTCGCGTTTGGCGCAATACATCGCTTCGTCGGCATGCCTGAACAATTGCTTCTCTTCGGTGCCGTGATCGGGGTATCGGGCGACGCCGATACTTGGCTGGATGTTCAGGCTGTGCCCGTCCAGACGCAGGGGCTGGACCAGGACCTGACGGATTTTCTCGACCACGATGTCGGTATCGTCCGCAGCGCGAATGCTGTGCAGCAACACCACGAACTCATCGCCGCCGATGCGTGCCACGGTGTCGGTTTCCCGCACGCAGCCCTTGAGCCGGTTGGCGACCGCTTGCAGCAGCATGTCGCCGACCGCGTGGCCATGGGTGTCGTTGACGTGCTTGAAGCGGTCGAGGTCGACGTACAACAGCGCCATGCGCCCGCGGTCTTCCCGGGCCACTTGCAGTGATGCCTTGAGCCGGTCGCGCAGCAGTTCGCGGTTGGGTAACTGGGTCAGTTGGTCGTACTGGGCCATGTATTGCAGGCGGGCATGCAGTTGCTTGCGCTCGATGGCGGTTGCGACCTGGGCGCAGACGTATTGCAGCAGTTCCTTGTCTTGCTCGGTGTAGCGCTCGCCGCCCGGAATGCTTTTGACGATCAACGCACCGATGGTGCCGTTTTGCGAGTTCAGCGGCACACCCAGCCAACACGGCGCGTTCTGCTCGGTTACCAGCGCTTCGAAGCCGGCAGGCGGTGTGCACTGGTCCGGGGTCAACAGGATCGGCTGCCCCGTGCGGATCACTTCGGCGCACAGGCGCCCGGTCATTGTTCCGGGCTGTTCGGGCTGTGGCTCGTGGTCATCGACGTGATAAGGGAAATTCAACTGTGCGCAGCGCTCGTCGTACAGTGCCACGGAAAAATTCAGTGCCGGCAACCATTCGCCGATGATCATGTGGATGCGTTTGAACAACGCCAGCAGATCCTCTGCCGCATGGGCCGCCTCGGAAATCGCATACAACGCTGCCTGCCGGGATTCGGCCTGCTTGCGTTCGGTGATGTCGCGGGCCACCGCGATGCGCAACTGATCGTCCTCGGACCAACGCGCCGACCAGAGGATGTGCACCACGCGGCCATCCTTGCGCAGGTAACGGTTTTCGAAGTTGAGCTTGGGCTCGCCACCCATGATTTCCCGGGCGGCATCGAGGGTTCGCTGGCGATCGGCCGGGTGCACCATGTCGATCATCGGCTGGCCGATCATCTCATCCGCGCTGTAGCCGAATATGCGCTCGCACGCCGCACTGACAAAGACGAAGCGGCCCTGTTTATCCACCGCACAGACGGCGTCCAGCAACAGATCGATGTAGCTCGCCAGCGGCGCGGAATTTCGGTTTTCCATGATTCAGCGTGGGTGTCCCGATAATGCAGCGCTTATCAATCATCCCTGCCCTGTCGACCTTGCATCCTTGTGATCATATTCAAGCCTTGTTCGGCATCAGCCCCGGCAACGCATGGACCAGCGCGTTAATGGCGAAACCGATGAACATCACCCCGCACAACCGGGTGATTGCCAGTTCATGACGCTGGTACAAGCTGCGCACTCGCCGCGCACCGACAACGCCAATGAGAATAGTGTAGGCGAGCAACCCGCCGACGAAACTCAGGGCGATCAGCGCCGGCAGCATTGACCAGTTGAGCAGTTCCGCGCGGCTCGACAACAGTGCCGTGAACGTCGCCACGGCCACCGGATAGGCCTTCGGATTGGTCAAACCGAACAGAATGCCGTGCCAGAACGGTTGCCGCGCCGGCCCCCGTGGCGCATCAGCGCTGCTGCGCCGGGCGCGCACCGCACGCCAGCCGAGCCAGAACAGGTACAGGCCGCTGAGCACACCGAGCACGTCGAACGCGGTACTGCCGATCTCCCGCGCACCGACAATCGCGATCAGCGCCGTACTGCACCAGATCACATCGCCGAGCAAATGCCCGCACAGAAACCCCGCCCCGGCCCGTCGCCCATGGGCCGCGCCAATGCCGAACACCGCCAGCACACCCGGCCCGGGGGTGATGCCGTAGATAAAACCCGAGGCAAGCACGGCCATTAGCAACGATGGGGTCATGGGGAGTCCTTTTGAACGGCTTGGTGAATGGTCGCCAGTCTATATCAGGTCATTGCCTGTCGACTGAAACATCTCGACAGACGAACGGGCTGGCCCCGCCTCACTGATGACGGTGTAGTATGTTGTATTACAAACCACTACATCGAGACCACCATGTCAGTTATGTCCCTGCGCATACCAGACGAAATCGCCGATACCCTCGCGAGTCTTTCCAAGGCAACGGGCCGCAGCAAATCATTTCTGGCCGTGGATGCGCTGCGTGAATACCTGGCCCGTGAAGCGTGGCAAATCGAGGAAATTCAGAAAGCCTTGAAAGAAGCCGATGAAGGTGACTTCGCGACACAAGAAGAAGTAAACGCAATGGCTGACAAGTGGACGGCGAATGCGCGTTGAGTGGTTGCGTACGGCGTTAAAGAATCTGGATGACGAAGCCGCCTACATCGCCATCGAGAATCCAGAAGCTGCAGCAGATTTTGTTCGAGCGATTCTCGCCAGTGTCGATCACCTTGCCCGATTTCCAGCGACGGGTCGTGAAGGACGCTTACCCGGTACCCGGGAATGGGTCATGCCTGATCGCCCCTATTTGATTCCCTACCGGGTTCGCCAAGGTCGGCTTCAGGTACTACGAGTTTTTCATACGCGTCGCCTGCCACCTTCCAATTGGTAAAGGCCATTTTAGAAAAGCTTCTAGCGTTCGATCCCCTCCCCAATCCTCCGATTCAACCAGTTCAACGCCTGATCTCCACCCCGCCGTGTATGCCACGCCAACACAAAAGTGAACGATGGAATGTGAAACGGCGGTGGCACGACAACCAATGTGGACTCATCGATATCGCGCAAGCCTCGCGACGCGACAGTGAGGATCAGGTCCGTTCCGCTGATGAGCTCCGGGGCGACGCTCCAGTGCGGCAGGCTGATGGCGACACGCCGGCGTTCGCGCAATGCGGTCAGCGCCCGCTCGATTTCCGGGGTGCCGCTGCCGCGCATCTCCAGCAGGACGTGGGGGCGTGCCAAATAAGTGGCCAGGTCGAGGGCTCCGTCGACGGGCAGGCTTTTGCGGTCCAGCAGGCAGGCGTAGTGCTCTTCGAACAGCGGCGTGCTGCGCAACTCGTTGGGCATTTCCGGGAATACACCGGCGGCGACATCAATGTCACCGTTCAGCACCCCTTCGAGCATGCTTTCGCGGCTGCCATGGCTGATTTGCAGGTCAATGCCCGGCGCTTCGCGGCGCAACGCTCGGATCAGCCCCGGCAGGACAATGGCGGCGCCGTAGTCGGACATCGCCAGGCGGAAGGTGCGCTGGGTGGTCGCGGGATCGAAGGCGTTCGGCGCCAGCAGCGCTTGCACCTGGGCCAGGGCTTCGGCCAGCGGTGCCACCAGTTCCAGCGCTCGCGGAGTCGGTACTAGGCTGGCACCGGCGCGCACCAGCAGGGGATCGCCGAGCAGGTCACGCAATCGCGCCAGCGCATGACTGACCGCTGGCTGGCTCAAGTGCAGACGCTCGGCCGCCCGGGTCACGTGTTGCTCGCTGAGCAAGGCGTCGAGGATTACCAGCAAATTGAGGTCGATGCGTCGAAGATCATTCATCTGCTGCATGTTCTGAATAGCAAAACGGAATTTAAATCTGCGCGACGAATACCCTAGAGTCCAGCAAAACCTGTTGGGGATCGATCATGAGTACGTTGCATTGGGTGAGTCTGTTGGTGCTGGCAATGATTGCCGGGGCGGTGGTGCCGTTTCAGAGTGCGATCAACGTCAATCTCGGGCGCGGGTTGGGCCATCCGTTGTGGGCGACGCTCGCCTCGTTGCTGGTGAGTGTTGTGGTGTTGTTGCCGATCATCGTTGCAATGCGCTTGCCGTTGCCGTCACTGGCGTTCATCAGCAAGGCGCCGCTCTGGATGTGGGCCGGTGGCGCGTTTGGGGTGTGTTTTATTTCCCTGGCGTTGGTGCTGCTGCCCAAGCTGGGTGCCGCGGGGTTCATGGCATTGGCGCTGGCGGGGCAAGTGGTGGCGTCGTTGTTGCTGGATCACTACGGCTGGTTTGGGTTGGTGGAGCGGCAGGTCACCTTGCCGAAGGTGTTTGGGGTGGCGCTGTTGATGGCAGGGGTGGTGTTGATTCAGTTTAGTGACGCTGCGCAAAAAGCGATGACAGCGAATTCTTGAAGATCAAAAGATCGCAGCCTCCGGCAGCTCCTACGGGGATGCGTGGTCCGAGCAGAAGCTGCCGAAGGCTGCGATCTTTTAAAACTTGTCGAGTGTGCGCAACTTCTGCGGCAACCCCCACAGCAACAGCGCCACCGCGATCAGTGCACAGACACCGATGACATACAGCGCCGGCGTGGTGCTGCCGGTCAGGTCCTTGATCCGGCCGACCATCACCGGGCTGACGATGCCGCCGAACTGGCCCAGGGTGTTGATCACCGCGATCCCGCCAGCAGCGCCCGCGCCGGCACCGGCCAGCAGTTTCGGCGGCAAGGTCCAGAAGCTCGGGATGGAGGCGATGATCCCGGCACCGAGCAGGCCCAACGCGACAATCAGGAAGGTCGTGTGGTTGGCGAAGATCCCCGCGCAGAAGAACCCGATCGCACCGACCGCCACCAGACCGGCGACAAACTTGCGGCGCTCGCCAGAAGCATCGGACAGGCGTCCAATCACCACCATGCTGATGGCACCGCAGATGTACGGGATGGCCGTCAGCAAGCCGATCATCACCGGACTTTCAGTGCCGGCGCTGCGGATCAGTTGTGGCGCCCAGAAATTCAAGCCGTAGGACGCCACCTGAATCAGGAAATAGATCAGGCCCAAGGTCAGGAAACCCGGAATCCTAAGTGCAGCGAGCAGCGAACCTCCGCTCTTGTGCGGCTCATGCTGGGCGATGCGGCTGGCCAGCAAGGTCTTCTCCGAAGGCGTCAGCCAATGGGCGTCTTCGATGCGGTCCTTGAGCAGGGTCAGCACCAGCAAACCGAGGCCGATGCACGGCACGCCACCGAGCAGGAACAGCCAGTGCCAGCCGCGCATTTGCAGCACTCCGTCGAGGTGTTGCAGCACAAGCCCCGAGAACGGCGCGCCCACCAGGCCGGCGAACGCCGACGCCAGGAACAGCATCGAGGTGATACGCCCGCGATAGTGCTGCGGGAACCACAGGGTCAGGTAGTACAGCACGCCCGGGGCAAACCCCGCCTCCATCGCACCGATCACGAAGCGCAGCACGTAGAACTGCCATTCGCTGTTGACGAACACCATGGCCGCCGTGGCCAGGCCCCAGGACATCATGATCCGGGCGATCCAGCGGCGTGCGCCGACCTTGTACAGCATCATGTTGCTCGGCACTTCGAAAATCACGTAACCGACCACGAACAACCCGGCGCCGAGGCCGTACGCGGTGTCGCTCAGGCTCAGGTCGGTCTGCAGCTGAAACTTGGCGAAGCTGATGTTGATGCGGTCGAAAAAGGCGAACAGGTAGCAGACCATGATCAGCGGCATCAGGCGCCAGGCGACTTTACTGACCAAGGCTTTTTCGGTGTCGTGGCTAACGGCCGGGCTCGCGCCGGCCTCCAGTGCATTCAGGCTCATTGCAGTTCTCCAGGCGGACTTCCCGTGGGTGTCCGATTGTTTTTGTTGTCTGGTTAAGGTGCTTTTTACTGTAGGAGCGAGCCTGCTCGCGATGACTGAGCCACATCCAACATTGATGTCGACTGCCTCACCGCTATCGCGAGCAGGCTCGCTCCTACAGGGGATTGGTGTCAGGTGGGGATCGGGTGCAGCTCACAATTGCGTCCGGCCTTGGCCAGTTGCCCCGGCACTTCATGGCCGAGCAGCGCCGGCATTCCTCGGGACAGTTTCAGCAGCAGCGGTAAATCGATACCCGTGTGGATGCCGACTTCATCGCACAGGTTCACCAGATCCTCAGTGCAGATGTTTCCCGATGCCCCCGGCGCAAACGGGCAGCCGCCGAGACCACCGAGGGCCGCGTCGAAGCGCCGGGCACCGGCCTCGTAGGCGGCCAGCACGTTGCACAGGCCGAGGCCGCGGGTGTTGTGAAAGTGCAGGGTCAGGTCCGTCGGGGACACCCGCTGCAGCACCCGGCGCACCAGTCGGTCGACCTGACGCGGGTTGGCCATGCCCGTCGTGTCGGCCAGGGTGATGCCCTGGATGCCGAGCTCCTGATAGGCCTCGACGATGTGCAGTACACGGTCCTCATCGATCTTGCCCTCGAACGGGCAGCCGAAGGTGGTGGCGATGCTGGCGTTGAGTCGCACGGCGCTGTCGCCGACGAACTGCACAATCTCGCCGAACGCGGCCAATGAATCTTCACAACCCATGCGCATGTTCGCCCGGTTATGAGTCTGGCTGGCAGACATCACCAGGTTCAGCTCATCGGCACGGCACGCCAGTGCCCGTTGCGCGCCTTTGAGGTTGGGGATCAACGCGACATAGATCACCCCCGGTTGCCGGGCGATGCCCTTGAACACCAGTTCGCCATCGCGCAGTGCAGGAATGGCTTTGGGTGACACGAACGAACCGGCTTCGATGCGGCTGAATCCGGCCTGCGACAATTGATCGATCAAGGCAATCTTGTCGTCGGTTTCAACCCAGGTCGGTTCGATTTGCAAACCGTCGCGCGGGGACACTTCCTGCACGATCAGGCTATCGGAATAATCAGTGATCATTGCACCACTCCTTCGACTTTCAGGCGTTCGATGTCCATCGCGGTCAGGCCCAATTGCGCGAGGATGCCGTCGGTGTGCTGGCCCAGCCCGGGGCCGGACCAGTTCACGCCGCCGGGTGTCTCGGAGAGTTTCGGCACGATGCCCGGCATCTTCACCGTGGCGCCACCGGGCAGCTCGGCATTGAGCAGCATGTCCCGCGCCTGATAGTGCGGATCGGCGACGATGTCGGCCACCGAATAGATGCGCCCGGCCGGGACTTCGGCGGCTTCCAGGGCGTCCAGTACTTCGTCGATGGGCAGACTGCTGGTCCAGTGGGTGATGGCGGCATCAAGCAGATTGCTTTTGGCCGCACGCCCGTCGTTGTGAGCGAATTCCGCCGCCTCGGCCAGATCGGCGCGGCCGATGGTTTGCATCAGGCGCTTGTAGATCGGATCGCTGTTACCGGCGATCACCACGTAGGCGCCATCGGCTGTCAGATACGTGTTGGATGGCGCGATGCCCGGCAAGGCACCGCCACTGCGTTCGCGCACATGGCCAAGCATGTCGTATTCCGGCACCAGGCTTTCCATGACGTTGAACACGCTTTCGGCCAGGGACACATCAACGATTTGCCCGCCGCCCTGCCCGGTCTTGACCCTTAGCAGCGACATCAGCGCACCGATCACCGCATGCAACGAAGCCAGGGAATCGCCAAGGCTCACGCCAACCCGCGCCGGCGGCGAACCTGGCGTGCCGGTGGTGTAGCGGATGCCGCCCATGGCCTCGCCGATGGCGCCAAAACCCGGACGATCGCGGTACGGGCCGGTCTGGCCGTAACCGGAAATCCGCACCAGCGTCAGGTTGGGATTGAGCGCGTGCAACACGTCCCAACCGAGGCCCAGTTTCTCCAGGGCGCCGGGGCGCAGGTTTTCGATCAACACATCGGCGCTGGTCGCCAGTTGCTTGACCAGTTCGATGCCTTCGGGGGATTTGAGGTTCAGCGCCAGGGACTTCTTGTTGCGTGATTGCAGGTACCACCACAACGAGGTGCCTTCGTGCAGCTTGCGCCATTTGCGCAGGGGATCGCCCTGGCCCATGGCTTCGATCTTGATCACCTCGGCGCCGAACTCGGCCAGCATGCGCGCCGCAAATGGCGCGGCGATCAGCGTGCCGATCTCGATCACTTTGATCGCACTCAAGGGGGCAGTCATCGCGGGGTACCTCTTGTTCTTGGAATATGCGCCAAGGCTAGAGGACAGGGGGCTCGGGAATCCAACCTTCAGTTAGCAACGGGCGTTCGCGAAATGCGAACGCTCGACAAGAGGATTATCGCGACCTTCAGTCCGCCATCGCGAGCAGGCTCACTTCTACAGTTGATTCGTGGCGATCACACATCCCCTGTAGGAGCGAGCCTGCTCGCGATGAGGCCCGCCCATTCAGCCGAGAACTATCAGGCTGAACCCCGCAAATGCTCAAACAACATCCGGCTCACCGGCGACAGCAACGCCTCGTCGCGCACCACCAGAATCAACGCCCGGTCCGACCACTCGTCCGTCAACGGCACCGCGTGCAAGCCCAGTGCCCGGCCAAACAATTCATAGGCCCGCTGCGGAAGGATGCCAATCCCCATGTTGGCCTGGATCATCCGGCACATGGCATCGAACCCTGGCACATGAATGCGCACCCGCAACACCTTGCCGGCCTCACGGGCTGCGGCATGGGTACGCATGTTGATCGAACTGGCGGCATGCAAGCCAACGTAATCACTGCCCAGCGTATCGGCGAACGCCACGCTCGACCGGCTCGCCAATGGATGATGGGGCGGCATCAACACCACCAGTTTGTCCTGGCGATACAGCACGCTGTGCAGGCCCTTGATGTCACTGTCGATGGAACAGATCCCGAGGTCGGCCACCCCGTCGAGCACGCCCTGAATCACCCCGGCGCTGGGCCGTTCTTCGAGGTCGGTCTTGACCTGTGGGTGACGCTCGGAAAAATCCCGCAGGTCCTCGGGCAAAAACTGAATGATCGCCGACAGGTTGGCGAGCATCCGCACATAGCCGCGCACACCGTGGCTGTGCTCGCCCAGTTCAAGGCCCATTTTTTCGACGTTGAACAACATCTGCCGGGCATGGTGCAGCAGGGTTTCACCGGCCGGCGTCAGTGACATGCCCTTGGCCTGGCGCACGAACAGACTGATGCCCAGCGCCTCCTCCAGCTCCATCAAGCGCTTGCTCGCCGCCGAGACGGCGATCGCTTCACGCGAGGCGGCACGGGTCAGCGTGCCTTCTTCATGGACGGCGACGAACAGTTGCAGAGTGATCAGGTCGAGACGGCGGATCAGGCTTTTTTGCAGCATCGGGTACTCGGCGAAGTCGGCTCAGGCAAAGTCGCAGCATAGCGTTCTTCGCCCGCGTCGTGCCGTGGTCCGGGCACCGGTCGTGATAAAGTCGCCGCCCACAGACCTTTTGCCGTGAGACGAAGACCGCAATGACCGATTTCCAGGATGTCGATGCCCAACTTGAAGACTGGAACGTCTTGCGCAACACCGCTTCGTTCAGTGGCTTGCTGGTGGGCAACGGCGCCAGCCGCGCGGTGTGGGACGATTTCGGCTACGAGTCGCTGTTCGAAAACGCCCGCACCGTTGAAGAAAAACCCCTGAGCCCGTCCGAGCTGAGCGTGTTCGATGCGCTGCAGACCCGCAGTTTCGAGCAGGTATTGAGCGCACTGAAAACCACCAGCCGGGTTAACAAGGCCCTGGCTGTCAGCTCCGCCGCCCCACGCAATCGCTATTACGCGATCAAGGAAGCGCTGATCAACACCGTGCATGCGCTACATATCCCGTGGCGGCTGGTGGTGCCTTCGACGCTGGCGACGATCAATCAGGAACTGACCAGTTATCGCACGGTGTTCACCACCAATTACGACTTGCTCTCCTACTGGGCGGTGCAACACCAACCTGGGGCGATTACCGACCTGTTCCAGGGAGGCGAACCCGGTTTCGACCTGAGCGACACGGCCACCGACAAAACCCGTTTGCTGTACCTGCACGGAGGCCTGCACCTGGTGCGCAACCAGGACGGCACGGCGCGCAAGCTGATGTCGACCGAGGGCACGTTGCTGGGCAATTTCGCCATCAACAACACGATCAAGACCCTCGACGACGTGCCGCTGTTCGTCAACGAAGGGCCGAGCGCGGACAAGCTCAAGACCATCCGCAGTTCGGACTATCTGTCGTTCTGCTACGAGCAACTACTCGGTCACGGCCAGGCACTGTGCATCTTCGGCCATGCGTTGGGGGAGCAGGACAGACATATCATCCACGCCTTGCGCCTGGCAAAACCGCAGGTGGTGGCGATCTCGATTTACCCGCGCAGCAAGCCGTTCATCCAGCATCAGAAGCGGCATTACGCGAAGGTGTTTGAGGGGACGGGTGTGGAGTTGAGGTTTTTTGATTCGAAGAGCCATGGGCTGGGTGGTCCGAAGCTGGCGGTTCCGGTCGAGGTTTAGCGGCGACGCAGCTGCCGCTATCGCGAGCAGGCTCGCTCCTACATTGGAATGCATTCCCCCACAGGGATTTGTGCTGGATTTGAAAGCTGTACTCAAAACACCGGCAACGTCTTGTCCTTGACCACCTTGGTCGAGCCGTTGGCCTTCACGCTGGCGATACCTTTCTCCATGGCTGCAGCGGAGGAATAGGCCTCGCTGCTGCCGATGATCTCGTGGTTGCCCGCCTTGAGGTTGAAATACGGATGGCCATCCTTGGTGGTTTTCTTCTCGTAACGTTCATCCAGCTGGCTGTTGGCCTGGACCGAGGCGATGCCTTTGTCGGCGGCAGCGTGGGTGGTGTACAGCTCGCTGGTCAGAATGGTCTCGGCGTTGGCCGCCTTGAGGACAAACCTGAACTGGCCATTGCTGCTTTTGCTCACTTCATACCATCCGGACATGCTCTTTCTCCTTGGCGATTGAGAGGTTGCGCGCTCCACAGTAAAGACCAGCCTGGTGTTTCTGTCGCCTGTACCGGCCCCATCGCGAGCAAGCTCGCTCCCACAGGTTCAG
>NZ_JBFUID010000101.1:0-13427 GCF_056402055.1 Pseudomonas sp. P4_C4
TCAGCGTGTAGGTGTAGCCCGAGAGCGAGGTCCAGACCGTGTCGTTACCGGCACCGGCGAGCTCGGTCACCACGTCCCCAAGGTCGGTGACTTCGTAGACATCGTCGCCAACACCGCCGGCCATCGTGTCGGCACCCGTACCCCCGATGAGAATGTCATTGCCCGCGTCACCATTGAGGATGTCGTTGCCGCCCAAGCCGCTCAGGATGTCGTTGCCACCACCTCCGCTGGCCAGGTCGTCGCCTATTGTGCCGGTGAATATGTCGGCGCCGGCGGTACCGACAAACAGTTCGCCGACCACTGTCGTTGCGGCAGAAGTGACCCGCTCAAGTGTGCCGAGGTCATCGACGTAACTCGCGACGACCCGCAGTTGCAGACCGGTCTGCGCCGGGCTGGGCGTGAAGGTCGTGCCCGTCTCGCCGGCGATGTCGGTAAAGAGCGCACCGCTCCCCACCTGCCACTGATGGGTAATCACCGAGGTCGTGGTCCCGTTGGCGTCGGTGAATGCATCCGTGGCGGTCAAGGCCGAGCCTGGCGTCGGGGTCGTATCGCTGATCAGCACCGTGCCAACCGGCAGGACATTGACGGTGCCGGTACCGGCCGGCGTGATCGGTGCGGTCGGCGCCGAGAACACCTCCTCCAGCACGCCATTGGCGTCCTTGTAGACCGCCCTGACGCGCAGCGCCAACCCGGCTGCCACGACGAGTTCCGGGATAGCCGGCACGGCGCCAATGAGGGTCGCCGGTGGTGCGATCCTGAGTTCCGAGCCCACTGTGGCGGTCGTACCCTCCGCGCGCGAGACCTCTCCGGCGGCAAAGAAGGTGATGTCTTCGAAGACGCCCGAGCCCGGGCGCGCTTCGAACTGCCAGAAGAAACTCATGGGGCTGGTGATCGCGCCGCCGGTCGCGGTATTGTCGGCATCAGTGATGTCTGCCGCCGATACCGTCAACACCTGGCCGACGGCGGGCGTGGGATCGTCGATCCTCAGCGAGCCGACTGGCGCCGAGTTCAAACCGCCGAGCACGAGCGCCTGATCGGCGAACTGCAACCGCTCGATATTGCTGAGGGTGTCGGTCCCGTCCCTGCCAGCGACACTGTCGATGACCGTAAAGGTGCCGTTGACGTTTTCGATCACGGTGTAATCCGCAAAATTGCCGGAGAACAGCGCCGTGTCGAAGTCAGGACCGGGCGCCGTCAGGATTTCACGGACGATCTGGAGCTGGCCGGGGTTATAGGTGCCGTTCAACATGAGCGGGACCAGTGGCGTCATGTTGTCGAAGGTGGCGATTTCCGGCCCGGTGCCATCGATGTTCTGCCGCACACTGATGCGCACGTTGAGCCACTTGTCGCCGTCGATGATGTCATCGCCGCCACGGCCTTCGATGACGTCGCTGCCGGCGCCACCCAGGACGATGTTGCCCCCGTCGAACTTATCGTCGGCTGTGCCGGCGATGCCATCCGCGCCGTTGCCGGCGCTACCGACCAAGTCCCGCAGACCGCTGATGAGGTCGAAGTTGGTGAGTACGCTGCCCTTGGCGCCAGCGATGGCGAGCAAGTCGGCAGTGGAGTCATCGCCGCTGAGGAAATCGGCGTGGGCCGATCCCGACAGCCCTTCCACCAGGTCCAGACGGGCAAGGATCGACGCGTTGGAGCCAGGCACCGCCGGTTGATCGAAGAAGCGCAGCCTGGAGTTGAGGCCGATGGTCACGCCGGCCGGATCGTCCTTGAAGGTCGCCCAGTCGTAACCGGAGAAGCCGATGAAACGGTCCGCCTCGCTGGGGCTGCCGATCATGATGTCATCACCGCCCTCCCCGTCGAAGTTGTCCGGTCCGCCATCGCCCATGAAGACGTCGTTGCCATTGATCGGATCGTTGCCGAATGGGTCGAAGTTGTCGCCGGCAACACCATCGGCGGATCCGCCCTGGATCCAGTCGTCACCTTCGCCGCCTCGCGCGAACTCGTTCGCCTTGCTGCCGAGGATGAAGTCGTTGCCCAGGCCGCCGCTGGTGTCAGCCGCGTCCTCGCCGGTGATGATGAAGTCTTGACCGGCCTGGCCGAGGATCAGGTTGAGGCCGTTGCCGCCCTGGATGACGTCGTTGCCGTCCTCGCCGTGGATGACGTCGTCGCCGCCCATGTCCGTGATGATGTCGTCACCGGTACCGCCAAAGAGTTGGTCGTTGCCGTAGCCGCCATCGATCCTATCGTTGCCGGCATCGCCATAGACCGTGTCGTCGTCCGAGTCGCCGGCAATGAGGATGTCGTTGCCGGGCGTGCCGCCCAGTACGACCGTATCGGCACCGGTGTAGTGCAGGTAATTGGTATCCAGACCCGGCGTGGCGGGGTTGTCGCGGATCACCAGCGGCGTGATGAAGTCAGTGCGCGGTGAGCCAAACGGGTGGTCCGACGGGCCAAACGGATCGGCATTGGCCGGCAGATCGTCGAGGGTGCCGACAATACCGTCGAGACCGGCAATCACACTCGGGTTGTACTGGTTCGCCTGGTTGACCTCCAAAGTGTAGGCCGGCGTCAGGAAAACCCTGCCCGAGAGGTGTGTTGCGTCGGTATTGGTCATCACCAGATTGGCGAACGTGTTGTTCTCCAGTTCGGCGCCAAAGTCCATCGAGGCGGTGCGTTCCAGATAGTAGAAGCGGTCGCCGTCCTGGAGTTTCTCCATCTGGTTCTCGAAGACGAAGTTGAAGGTCGAGCCGAGCATGCCGCCAAAGGGCATCTTCTCCTCGGCCAGCCCACCAACCCAGAAGTCGACGTTGTCCAGACCGGTGATGGTCACGTCGTCTGCGGTGTTCAGAACACCGTCCGCACCCGCGGTGCTGGCCCAGGCACCCGTGCTGTTGAGGAAGTCGACACGGTCGGCCGGTGCGGTCGCGCCGCCTAACACCAGGTCCGCAGCCGCGGCGCGCTTGTCCGCCAGCGTGATGGCGCTGGTGATGGTCGAGTGCGTGCCGTAGGCGGCGATGAAGTTGATCAGCGATTCCGGATGCTTCATGTGCTGCACGAAATCGGCCCAACTGGTGTAAGGCTTGAGTTCTGAGTCGCCAGTAGGCAGATAGAACTCCCGCCGCGCCGCGTTCAGGGACGGAATGCCGGTATCGCGGCCGCGCGCCAGGTTGATGGCGGGCAGGTCGAGCGGCAGACCCAGCAGGTTGTTGCGCAGGGCTTCAGTGACGAACTCGTCGATCTCGTTGCCCACCTGGCGGGTCACGCCGCGCACGATGGCACCAGCCGCCTGTTCCGGGGTCGGACCGCTGCCAGCGAACTCGAGCGGGTTGAGGAAGGCCTGAATCAGCCCGATATCGCTCGAAGCGAAGTTCGGATCCAGCCGGTCGACCTGCTCCAGCAGCATCGAGTGCCCGAAGCGATAGACGGTGTGCGCGAACTCGGCAACGATGCTCGGATCGATCGCAGTGTCGTACACCTGGCCCGGGGCGAAGAAGGGATCGACCATCGGCTGGATCGTACGCGCGAACTCCTCGAACACCAGGTGCTGGTACTGCATCTCGGTGCCGAACTTCGCCGTCTGGAACAGGCGCTCGCCGTTCCAGTCAAGGGTCGAGGTGTCGACGGGAACGGCAGTGACGGGCGTCAGCAGCCACTCGTTCAGGAACGACACATCGCCACTTGCCGCTGTCGCCAGGACCACCGCCATGGTGTGATCGACCAGGCGGTTGTGCTCATGGTGAAAGATCGAATGGACGGTGGTCAGGCCGATGTTCTCGTTGACCCGGCCGTCGCCGGCAATGTAGTGCGCGTCCAACAGTTCGTTGTCGTAGAAGCCCGGCGCAGGCGTACCGCCAACAACAGTGTCCACATCGGGCAGGAGTGCTGCGCCGGTCACGTCGTCGATCGGAACGGCGGTGTGCGCGATGTCGTTGAGGAAGGCATGGCCGGTGCGCGCGGCGTTGACCAGGCTGATGGGCGCCGCCGGATTGCCTTCAACGAGCACATCGTCGGCCGTGCCGGCAATGCCGTCCGGGCCCAACATCACCACCTGCGGAAAACCGTTCGGGCCCTTGATGAAATTGCCGTAGGCGTCGGTCGCCAGCAATGGCACGTTGTTGAAATCGGCATCAGTGAGATTGATGCCGAGCAGATCATGGGCTTGCGCCTTGACCACCTTCCAGGTGGCCATGCCACCGATCCCGACGTCGTCGGCCGTACCGAACACGCCATCGGCGCCCAGATCACGATTTTCGATCAACTTGCCGGTGGCCACCGGATCGCCCGCTGCGTTGAGCTCATAGGCACGCAGGAACACCTGGTGCGAAGGATGCGAGCTATAGGTCTGGTTCTGGTCGACAAACGGCGAGGTGGTGTTGGTGTTCTCGTGGATGTCGTCGGCCGTGCCCAGGATGCCGTCGGGGCCGGGTTGATTGGTGGCGCGGGTCAGCACCATGAAGTTGGTCGGGCTACCTGGCACGAACAGCGGGTCATCCGGCTGCAGCGGAACGAACACGGTGCCCGAACCGCCCTTGGTGACGAGGTCCAGGCCATGGTCGAAGAACTGGCCGAAGAAGGTCATCCATTGGTTGAAGGGCGCGGTCAGGCCCGCGTCGGGGCTCACGTTCGGATCGAAGAAGGTCTGGAACGTCGTGCCGTCGGTGCGGGTTCCGGTAACCACCTGAGCACCAACTTTCAAGACATCATCAGCGGTGCCGAGGACGCCATCCAGACCGGGATCGAAGGTGGCCGCGACCGCCGCCGGGTTGTTGGCGGTCTGGTCGACGATCAGGTTGCTGATGGTGCGCGGCTGCGAGTCGATCACCAGGCCGCTGGTCTGGGTGTAACTCGTACCGGCGTCGGCCGTGCGGAAGTCCGGCGTGGTCAGGCGCGGGAATACGTTATCGGCGGCACCGAACTCGGGATGGAGCAGGTTGTTTTCCGTCCCTTCGACCGTGCGCAAACCGAATGGCATCCGTATGTTCGGCAGCAGAGAAACCATGTTCTCACCAGCCGCGTTGTGTTCCGCTATCTTGATCTGGTCAAGGATGAACGCCAGGTCGGATTGCGTGTAACGCACACCATTGCTGGGGGCAGTGGTCTGCGGATCAATCAACGAAGGCGCCGCTGCGGGGGCCGGCGCCCCGGCCACTACTGCCGTAGTCGGTGCCGAGAATACCTGCTCGGTCACGCCATGATCGTCGGCATAGATGCCTTTGACGCGCACTGCCAGGCCGGCAAGATCCGACGTCACCGTGAGTGTGGGCGCGTCTGCTCTGGTAAATCCGATACCGATGCGGCCTGGCCCGAGGATGATGTCCTCGAAGACGCCCGAGCCCGGTGCCGCTTCAAACTGCCATACGTAACTGATGGAATTGTGGATCGCCCCGCCCGCGTTGTCGCCATCGGTGAGGCCTGCCCCCGACACGGTCAGTATCTGGCCAACGGTCGGCGCGGTGTTATCCACCGTCAGTGCGCCTACCGGCTCAGCGTTGAGCCCCGGCACGAGGACCATGGACTGATCGGAGAACTGCAGCCGCTCGATGTGGGTGAGACGGTCGGTTTCTTCCTTGCCGACATTGTCGGTCACGGTGACGATGTCATCGGAAAAGTCGAGCGCAGTGCCGTTATCGTTGACGGAGACTGTGTAGTTGGACAGCGGGCCCATGAAGTTGACGGTGTCGAAGCCACCCACGCCCGGCAGGATCTCACGCACGGCGACGAGCTGGCCGGGATTGTAGGTGCCGTTGAGCATGAGCGGGATCATCGGCGTCATGCTGTCGAAGCTGGCGATCTCCGGCCCGGTGCCATCCACGTTCTGACGCACGCTGATGCGCACGTTGAGCCAACTGTCGCCGTCGATGAGGTCGCTACCGCCACGGCCTTCGATGATGTCGCTGCCATCGCCGCCGAGGATGATGTTGCCCGCGCCGAACTGATCGTCGGCCGTCCCCCCGATACCGTCGGCACCGAAACCGGCGCTGCCGACGAAGGCCCGCAGGCCGCTGACGAGATCGAAGTTGGTGAGGATGCTGCCCCTGGCCGTGATGTTGGCGATGATGGCCGCGTTTTGTTCATCGCCGCGCAGGAAGTCGGAGAAGGCCGACCCCGACAGGCCCTCCACTTCCGCGAACCGGTCATAGACCGAATCGGCCGATTGCGCAAACGCGCCCACGATATTGCCCGCGGCATCGGGCACAGGGTGATAGGGACTGAAGAACGGGACGACCATGTCGACGGTCACGCCGTACTTGTCATTCTTGTAGGTGGTCCAGTCGAACCCGGACATGCCGTCCATCTTGTCCTGAGCGTCGCTGGCGACGAAGGTGTCGTCGCCGCCTTCACCGATCATTTCATCGAATCCGCCGGTGCCGATGAAGATGTCGTTACCGGGCACATCGTCGGACAATGTCGGGCTCATGTTATCGCCGGGTGCACCGTCCTGGGTGCCGCCCTCGATCCAGTCGTCGCCTTCGTTGCCGGTCGGCGCGAGGTTGACCTTGGCGCCGAGGATGAAATCGTCACCCGCGCCGGCGAAGGTCATGGTGATGTCTTCGGTGGTGATGATGAAGTCTTTGCCAGCGCCGCCGAAGACCAGGTTGTTGAGGCCGAGGGTCGAGTTGCCGGCCTGGATGACGTCGTTGCCGTCCTCGCCGCGCAGGGTGTCGCTGCCGCCGATGTCGGTGATGATGTCGTCGCCGGTACCGCCAAAGACGTTGTCGTTGCCGTAGCCGCCGTCGAGGCGGTCGTTGCCGGCGTCGCCATAGACGGTGTCGTCGTCCGAGTCGCCGGCAATGAGGATATCGTCGCCGGCCGTGCCGCCAAGCACGACCGTATCGCCGCCGGTGTAGTGCAGGTAGTTGGTATCCAGACCCACTGTGGCGGGGTTGTCGCGGATCACCAGCGGCGTGAAATGGTCAATACGTGGTGAGCCAATCGGATGGTCCGACGGGCCAAAGGGGTCGGCGTTGGCTGGCAGGTTGTCGGCAGCCTCATTGACTGGTGTCAATGGATTGTCGACCAGTATGCCATCCGGCCCGGCCACCACGCTTGCGTTGAACTGGTGCGTCGGGTCGGTCTCCAGGATGAAGGCCGGTGTCAGGAATATGTTAGCCGACAGGTGTGTTGCGTCGCTGTTGAGCATTACCAGATTGGCGAACGAATTGTTCTCAAGCTCAGTGCCGAAATTGAGTCCCGCGGTGCGGGCCAGGTAGTAGAAGCGGTCACCATTCTGCAGGTTTTCCAACTGGGTTTCGAAGACAAAGTTGAAGCTCGAACCCAGCTGACCGCCAAAGGGCATTTTTTCCTCGGCCAGGCCGCCGATCCAGTAGTCGACGTTGTCCAGGCCGGTGATGGTCACGTCGTCTGCGGTGTGCAGAATACCGTCCGCACCGGCATTGCTGCTCCAGACGCCGGTACTGTTCAGGAAGTCCAGGCGATCAGCCGGCGCCGTGGCGCTGCCGAACACCAGGTCAGCAGCCGCAGCGCGCTTGTCCGCCAGCGTGGTGGCGCCGGTGATGCTCGAATGCGTGCCATAGGCGGCGATGAAGTTGACCAGCGATTCCGGGTGTTTCATGTGCTGCACGAAATCGGCCCAGCTCGTGTAGGGGGTCAACTGGCTGTCGCCGGTCATGTGGTAGAACTCGCGCCGCGCCGCGTTCAGCGACGGAATGCCGGCCTCGCGGCCGCGCGCCAGGTTGAGCGCGGGCAGGTCCAGCGGCAGGCCGACCAGGTTGTTGCGAAGAGCGTCAGTGACGAACTCGTCGATTTCGTTGCCGACCTGCCGCGTAATGCCGCGCACGATGGCGCCAGCCGCCTCCTGTGGGGTCGGGCCGCTCGCAGCAAATGCCAGCGGGTTGAGGAAGGCCGCGATCAGGCCGGTCTGTTGATTGCCCGGGTCAACCGGGTTGCCGTCGCCGACGACGTTGAAGTTGGGGTCGAAACGATCGACCGTCTCCAGCAGCATCGAGTGGCCGAAGCGAAAGACCGTGTGCGCGAACTCGGCGACGATCGACGCGTCGATCGTGGTGTCGTTACCCATGGGTGCCAGGAAGACATCCACTTGCGGCTGGATGGTGCGCGCGAACTCCTCGAACACCAGGTGCTGGTACTGCATCTCGGTGCCGAACTTGGCGGCCTGGAACAACCGCTCACCGTTCCAGTGCAGGGCCGCGATGTCGGCCGCCGTCACCGGCAACGCCGCCAGTTGGGCGTCGGGCATCAGCCATTTGTTCAGGAAGTCGAGGTCGGCGGAGGCCAGCACCGTCTCCTTGGTCTGGTCAACCAGGCGGTTGTGCTCGCTGTGGAAGATGGAATGCACCGTAGTCAGGCCGATGTTCTCGTTGACCCGGCCATCGCCAGCGATGTAGTGCTTGTCGAGCAGCTCGTTGTCGTAGGTGCCGGGTGCTTGCGGGCCACCAATGACGGTGTCCGCGTCAGCCGTCAGGCCGCCGGTTGGATCGGCGCTGTGCGCGATGTCGATGAGGAACTGGTGACCGGTGCGCACAGCGTTCGTCAGGCTGATCGGTGCAGCCCGATTACCCTCGACGAGCACGTCATCGGCGGTGCCGGCAATGCCGTCCGCGCCCTTCATCACGACTTGAGGGAGACCGTTGGRCCCCTTGATGAAGTTGCCGTAAGCATCGGTCGCCAGCAGCGGTACGTCGAACACGTCCGCATCGGTCAAGTTGATGCCGAGCAGATCACGGGCCTGGGCCTTGACGATTGCCCAGGTGGCCATGCCGCCGATTTCGACGTCATCAGCGGTGCCGAAATGCCCATCGACGCCCAGGTCACGATTGGTGATCAGCTTGCCGGTGGCGACCGGATCGCCGGCGGCGTTGAGCTCATAGGCGCGCAGGAATACCTGGTGCGAGGGATGCGAGCTGTAGGTCTGGTTCTGGTCGACAAAGGGCGAGGTGGTGTTGCTCTGCTCGTGGATGTCATCGGCGGTGCCGAGGATACCGTCGGGGCCGGGCATATTGGTGGCGCGCGTCAGCACCATGAAGTTGGTCGGGCTACCCGGCACGAAGAGCGGGTCGTCTGGCTGCAAAGGAATGAAGACTGTGCCGCTGCCGCCCTTGGTGACCAGGTCCAGGCCATGGTCGAAGAACYGGCCAAAGAAAGTCATCCATTGGTTGAACGGCGCGGTCAGGCCCGCGTCCGGCGTGATATTGGGAATCTGGAAGACGGAAACGTCGTCGGCGGTGCCGAACAGGCCATCCAGACCGGGGCTGGTGACGACTTGTGAATCCGGATTGGCCGCTGCAGCCGCGACTGCCGCCGGGTTGTTGGCGGTCTGGTCCACGATCAGGTTGCTGATGGTGCGCGGCTGCGAGTCGAAGACGAAACCGCTGGTCTGCTGGTAGGAGGTCGGCGTGGTTCCGCCAGGATCGGCGGGGCCGAAGAAGCCGACCGGCTGGACCTGCGCGGTATTGAACACCGGCGTCGTCATACGCGGAAAGAAATTGTCGGCGGCACCGAACTGGGGATTGGCCAGGTTGTTGTCGATGCCGGAGACGGTGCGCAGGCCGAAGGGTACTTCTACGTTCGGCAGCATGTCAGCCAGACTCGCGCCTGCCGCATTCCGTTCAGCGATGAAAATTTGTTCGAGAATGAACTCGAGATCGGACTTGATGAAGCTGGCCATGGCTGTTTCCTCGATGCTTGACTAATCAGGAAACCACACGCATAAAACACGGCTGCAAACGCGTGGTTTAGTGCTGAACCCCATAAATAAAAATCTAAAATTGAACGACGGGACCTGGTACAACGGCCGCACCGAGCCCTTACTGAATCGCATGCGATCAGCAGTGCTCGACTGAGGATCAATTCCCCATGACAACCGTAACTACAGGCTGGTATTGCGCCTCAAGGAGGCGACGGCCCATGAACGCAGGTTGAATAGATGGCGTAACTTACTAAAGGCCCCGTCACGTATCGGGGCTCTATGCGTCTGTCCATATTGCTCTCTCAGGCATAGGGGGCTTGTCACAGATGCCACACATCCAGCGATCAGAGTCATTGGTCGGAATAGGCTCGCGAAGATCGCCATAGTCCGGAAGTTCCTGAGGGGTGATGGCACGGTTCTGCGTCCATGCGGCTTCGTCAACAAGCCTTTTATCCATGAGCAAACTGGCAACGACTACGAATTGACTAGTCTGTATTGGAGACGGGTTCCACACGCCTGGTGGCGGAGTCAGGAAATCATTAGAACCGCAGGTTTGGTTTCGATTGAGTGGAACACTCGCGCTGTTGTACTGAAAATTGTACTGGAGCGTTTTCTCAACAGAGATTCCAAGTGAACTGAGCTTGACTTGAACGCCAAGCGTACATTCGTTTCCATCCTGGCCTGTATGGCCGTAAAGTGACAGTACAGGGCGCGAATGACCGACCACACTATTGGTAATAACCCCCGGCTGCTTTTGCCGGAGATAGCGATTACCCAGATTGATCGAGCATCTTTTTTTTAAACTATTCATCGCGCCTCCCGCCTTCAACCTCAAACGCTAGCTATACACTCCATTAAAAATGAGTATTGAGGGGCTACCCGGATGTGTACAGAGACGAAAGCCCAATCAAATTCTGAGACCTTGGTCAATGATTCGGATCAGACCTTGGTCGAATCAGACACTGGCCAAACGTCCAGTAGCGCAGTGCCCGGGAGCCAGGGCACCCGGGCGAAATTGCGCCATTTGAGCCGCTCAACCCAGTTCGTCATCTGCGCCACAATAATTCTGGGTTTGACCATGACGCTCGTTGGAAACCTCGTAAGCCAGAGTATCGAAGATGCAACGGTTCAAACGGCGGCGGAGACGGGGGCGCGTTATATGCAGAACTTTCTCGAACCCTTCGTCCAGGGATTAACCACTGCCAAAGAACTCCCCGATGGCACTATTCAGACCATTGATCACCTGCTGTCCAGCACCTCGTTCAGTACACATGTTGTCTCGGTGAAAATCTGGCTTCCAGACGGCACGATTGTCTACAGCACCGACAAATCAGCGGTCCAAAAACATTTTCCGACAGTGGAGATCTCACAGGCGCTGACAGGCAAGATCTATACAGAACTGGACAGTGATCTTGAGGATGATACTGCGGATGATATTGAGGATGCTTTTGAGCGAAGCCTGAATATTCCGCTCTATGAAATTTTTGCTCCACTGCGCGAAGCAGGTACTGGAAAGATTATTGCGGTTGGTGAGTTCTACGAAACCGCGGAAGCGTTACAGCGCGAAATCAATAACGTTCGCAAGAAAGTATGGGCGATTGTTGGTGCAGCAACGATGGCCATGCTTTGGCTGTTATTTTTTATCGTTCGGCGTGACGACAAGATCATAAAGCAGCAGGAATCAGCACTTAAATGGCGAATGCATGAGCAAGCAAAGTTGCACTCAAATAATACCGCCCTTCAGCGCAAAGTCACTACAGCTAATCGTGAGTTTTCCAGAATCAATGAACTCACTCTCCGTCGGATCGGGGCAGATCTTCATGATGGTCCTGCTCAGCTGTTGTCGCTTATTCTCCTTCGCCTTGAAGAGCTCGAAGATTCGCAAGGCGCCTCGGATGGGGAAGTCCTCGAAATGATAAGACGTGCCGGCGAGGATGCTTTAAACGAAGTGCGGGAAATATCACTCGACCTGGCACTTCCGGAAGTCAATGATCTGAGCCTGCACGATGCGCTGGTATTGCTTGCCGGGCGGCACGAAGAGCGAACCGAGACGCGAGTCGAACTGCAGCTTGATACGCTTGCGGACGATGTACCGATAGCCCATAAAATTTGTATTTACCGCTTCGCCCAGGAAGCATTGAACAATGCCTATATTCACGCCGGAGGAAAAGGCCAAAAACTCAGCGCCTCTCACTTCGAAGGGCTACTGGAAGTGCAAGTCGAGGATGCAGGAGTGGGTATTCCAACCGAGAAACCGAGTGTGCCAGGTCGAGGCAGGACTCATCTGGGCCTTGTCGGCATGCGCTATCGCGTCGAATCCCTCGGCGGAATATTCATCATTGAATCGGCGCCCCATGCCGGAACCAAAGCCAGGGCGCAGTTCAGAATCTGATCATCCGTGACAAAATGATCGTTGCACCCAAGTAACCGCAAGCGCTTATCGCCCGTTACTTGTCTTACCGTTGTCATTCAAGTCGCGGCGTTGAAGAGCACCACATAAGCTGGGTATATGGTCACTCTCCCAATGCCGTCTCACTGCTGCGACTGCCTGCGTCCGGTTACGAACCCGTAGCTTGTACATGACATTCGTCATATAGTGCTTGATTGTCTTCTCGCAGAGCTCAAGCTTGATAGCAACCTCGCGGTTAGTCAGGCCCTTCGATACCTCCCGGATAACTTGTTCTTCGCGATGGGTCAGTTCGACCTTTTGCTTATCACCCGCGTGCTTTCTGAAGCTGCCTAAGAGCTTGCTGGCAAGCTTGGGTGTAATGAAGGTTTCACCACCGGCAACCTGTCTGATGGCTTGTACAAGTTCACGACCGCTTATGCCTTTCAACGCATATCCCTGCGCGCCTGCTTCGAGGGCGGTATAGGCGTCCTCGATGGACTCAGATACCGTCAGCATCAAAATTCTAACTGCCGGTGAAGAAGCTGAGATCGCTCGCACGGCAGCAAAGCTATCGCCCGGCATATTTACATCCATCAGCAAAACATCCGGAGCAAAACGAGCGGCAATTTCCAGGGCATCTTCGGCAGACCCGCCCTGCCCGACCACCTGAAAGTCAGCTATTTTCTTCAGCGCCATTGTGACCCCATCCCTTAACAGCGGGTGATCATCAACGATGCCAATCTTGATCATGGAACTCATAAGAACTCCTCATAAGAGCCGATGGAGCTGCATAGTGGTGTCGCACGTTTCATTTTTCACCCCTCGCGCCATGCCCAATCCGGCAAGCCCCGCCGTCTCCATGATGTCCGGGACGACAGCTGTTGCGGGTACCCAAGGGGGTTGCAACTAATGAGCCATTTCAATAGGGCGAAGATAAAGTTCAAATGAATTAACAGGCTGTTTCTGAGTGTTTGAAGCGAGAGAAAGGGTGAGGGGGGGATATTCCTCAAATCAGGTGGTAAACGCCCGGTTGGGTGGGTGTAATGCCCCACTTATGGAGATACCGACCGCTTTTGCTTGGGGCTGATGGCCCTGAGGCGACGTGGATTCAACCGGTCGATGCAACAGATTGAGCCAGTCTGTTGCATCGACCGGTTGAATCCACAGCCAATACCCGACATTTCCCCCTGGCTCGATAGCAGGCATTTTCGGTCCACGTACTGTCACAACCACCGCGCGAAAAATCCGTCATGACATGTCATGACCTCCTTCAGAAACGGACTTTGACCAACAAATACGGGGTTTAAAGGACGAATGGTCGAGAGGGCGCGGGGAATTGCCGGGAGTTTGCAGCCACTACAGGCTTTTCAGTTTCAGGCAGGCACGTTCGTCGCGGTGCAGTGAACTTCACTC
>NZ_JBFUID010000102.1:0-12710 GCF_056402055.1 Pseudomonas sp. P4_C4
GATCTATAGCGTCCTTCGATGCCCCGTAGGCGAAGTTCGCTGCGCCGGCCTTGATGCGGTTGAGATAGCCGTAGATATAGATCGTTAGCAGGATCGAAGGGTTGATTTGTCGCCGCAGCGGTAGCCGGCTGATGCTTTGATCAGGGTGCCTGTCATCGAACTCTGAGCCGAAGTTTGCTGGAGCTGGGGTATTGAGTTGGCTCGAACAGGGATCGGGGATTGGTAGCTTGAAAGAACCTTTGGTAGAAGTTCCACCCAGACACATAATTTAACATAATATACATTACACGTAATGCCATATTACCGAATTGACCCTGACACACACAGATCTTGAAGCACGCAACCACCTCATCCAAGCGTCAGCTTTTCGATCAGCGCCCAATGCTCGGGAAATTGCTGACCGAGCTCTTGCCGGTCGCCCATTTCCATATCCGCGAAATCAAATCCTGGCGAAACCGCTTCACTGATCAAGCCGAATCCTGCAGCGCCTTGCATCACCTGCGAAGCTTTCCAGATTCCACCGGGCACGTGCAGCTGCAAGTATTGTCCGGCGAGAACGTCGTGACCCATCACGATGGTTTTCAACGTGCCGTCCGGAAAAATCAGCGTGTACTGAATCGGATCGCCCAGATGATAGTAATGAACGATGTCTGACTGGTTGAGATGGAAATGACCTATCGGAGAATCCTCGGTCAACAGATAAAAAATCGATGTCATGCAATGCCGTTGGCCACCCGCAGTTACAACCATGTTCTGGTCGTCCGATTGGTAGGTTCTGCGAAAGAATCCACCTTCGATATGGGGCTCAAGACCCAGGGTCTTGATCATTTCTCCAATTTGCAGGGTGCTTTGATTCATTTGCCGCGCGCCTCTCATTGGTGATTTTAGTGACACATTCGCAGCATTTATAAACATAACTCGACTAAATAGTGCTTTAGTCGAGTTGGCTTTTACTCTGGCTCGAAGCCGTACCAGAAAACCGCTCGACTTCCCCGCCCCTCAGTCTCAGCTAAGTTTCGCTGCGTATCGTCTCCCTTGCGCAAGTTCGGCGCTGCACAGGAGAGGCAACCCGCCCATGAAACCCCATACAGCCGGATGGCTCAACAAAGTACCCGAGGTGACGCTGTCATTCTGGGTGATCAAGATCCTGTCCACGACGGTGGGTGAAACCGGCGCGGACTTTCTCGCTGTCGATGCTGGCCTCGGCCTGGGCTGGACCAGCCTCGGCATGGCGACATTGCTGGCCATCGCCCTGTTCATACAGATGCGCAAAACCGCCTGTTCGCCCTGGATCTACTGGCTGACCGTGGTGCTGGTGAGTATCGTCGGAACGCAGCTTACCGACATCCTGACCGACGTTCTCGACGTCAGCCTGTACACCAGCACGGCGGTGTTTTCTGTCCTGCTGGCAGTCAATTTTCTGGTCTGGTACCGGGTGGAACACAACCTGTCGATCCGCGAGATCGTCACTCCTCGACGGGAATGGTTTTACTGGACGACCGTGCTCTGCACCTTTGCCCTCGGTACGGCGGCTGGTGACCTGGCCACCGAAGCACTGGGCCTGGGTTTCACCCTCGGTGCCGTGATTTTCGCCGCGCTGCTCGCCGCAACCCTGGTGGCCTGGCGCCTGGGAGCCAACATGGTACTGGCCTTCTGGATCGCCTACATCCTGACCCGTCCGTTCGGTGCTTCTCTTGGCGACTTGCTGACCCAATCCAGGACCTACGGTGGCCTCGGCATGGGCGCTACCTGGACCAGCGCGATTTTCCTGTGCGTCATCGTCCTGCTGGTGGCGGTCGCGCAGATCAGCGTCGGCAACCGCAAACCCGTCACTCAGTAACGCTTATTAGTCCATCAAGGAATCGTCATGCGCCCTTTTCAACACATCATTCGCCACGTCGCCATTGTCTCGTCGATTTTTCTGCTGGGCATCGCCGCCGGCTGCTCGAAACCTGCCGACAAGCCCGCTGCTGGCGCTGCATCCGGTGCGATGAGTGCACAAACCCAGGCCGGTTCAAAACTGGGTGACCTGTCCGAGTTTCGCAACATCGCCGCCGACGTTGCCACGATCGTTGATAAAAACGACCTGCCGGGCGCGAAAGCCCGCATCAAGGACCTCGAGAGCGCCTGGGACTCGGCCGAAGCCGGGATCAAGCCTCGTGCCGCCAGCGACTGGCATGTCGTGGACAAGGCCATTGACCGCGCGCTCGACGCCTTGCGCGCCGGCAGCCCGCAACAGAGCGACTGCAAGGCCCGCATGGACGAGCTGATGAAGGCCTTCGATTCGATGAAAAGCGCGTAATAACCGGGCGGACAAACGCCGGTACAGGTGCTTCAATACAGGCGCGTCGGTCATCACCGCCGCGCCTTTTTTCGGAGCGGGACATGCGCATATTGCTGGTCGAAGATGACCCGATGATCGGGGACGCCATCCAGGGCGCACTGAGTGATGCGAGCTACGCGACCGATTGGGTGAAAAACGGCCTTACCGCACTCTCGGCGCTGGAGACCCAGCCCTACGACCTGGTGCTGCTGGACCTCGGGTTGCCCGGCAAGGACGGGCTCGATGTCCTCGACAGCATTCGCGCCCGCAACAACCCGGTGCCTCTGCTGATTATCACTGCACGGGACAGCCTCGACGATCGCCTGCGCGGCCTCGACGGTGGCGCCGACGACTACCTGCTCAAGCCCTTCGACTTGGCCGAGTTGCTGGCCCGCATGCGCGCCGTGCTGCGCCGTAACGGCGGGAGCGCCCAGTCATTGCTGGACAACGGCGTGGTGGCGCTGGACCTGGTGTCGAAACAGGCGAGCACTGCCGAAAACCCCGACGTGCAACTGTCCAGCCGCGAGTTCGCCCTGTTACAGGCCCTGTTGATCCGCCCGGGCGCGATCCTCTCGCGCAGCGAACTCGAAGACCGCCTCTACGGCTGGGGCAACGAAGTGGAAAGCAACGCCGTGGAGTTTCTGATTCATTCGCTGCGGCGCAAGCTGGGCAACCAGGTCATCAAGAACGTCAGGGGTATGGGATGGATGGTTTCAAAAAGCGCTTGATCGACTCGGTGCAGGTACGGCTGTCGGTCGCGCTGTCGCTGGCCATCCTGATCGTGGCGGTGCTGGCCGGGGTGTTTGCATTCGTCTCGGCCCTCGACGAAGCCCATGAAATGCAGGATGAAACCTTGCGTCACGTGGCCGTGCTGTTCGATCGGCAGCAGATGACCCTGCACTACCCCGCTGCCGAAAAAATCGCCGGCGACGACGAAGAATCCAGGGTCATCGTGCAATACCTGGCCGACAGCAGCAAAGCCGCCGGCCACACTGACGACAGCGTCATACCGCTGCCCTTCCCTACGACGCTGGCCGATGGTCTGTCGACCTTGAACATCGCCGGCGAAGACTTTCGAGCGCTGGTCAGGACCACCGCCCGGGGCGAGCGCATCGTCGTCGCCCAGGAGACGGGTGTGCGCGACAAGGAGGCGCGAGAGAGCGCCTGGCGCAGCCTGCTGCCGTTTCTCATTCTGTTTCCGGTGCTGTTGCTGGTGGTGAGCGATCTGGTGCACAAGCTGTTTCGCCCCATTGCCACCCTCTCCGATGACATAGACCGACGCGACAAACAGCCCCTGCACCCTATCGACGAGAACCATCTGCCAAGCGAGATCCGCCCTTTCGTCGTGGCCATCAATCGCCTGCTGGCACGGGTTGCACAGTCCATGGAAACCCAGCGCCGCTTCATCGCCGATGCCGCCCACGAACTGCGCTCGCCCATGACAGCCCTGTCCCTGCAAGCCGAGCGACTGAAAGCCACACCCATGCCGACGCAAGCCGTCGAGCGCCTGCTGCCACTGTCTCGCGGCATAGAGCGCAGCAGAAAGCTGATCGATCAATTGCTGGCCCTGGCCGCCGCACAATCGAACGCCGAGCGGCCGCAGACCAGGGTGTCGGTGCATGAGGTCTATCGACGGGTGCTGGAGGACCTGTTACCACTGGCGGAACGCAAAAACATCGACATCGGTGTTGATAGTAGCGAAGACGTGCAGGTCGTCATCAACGAAATGGACCTGCTGATCCTGGTCAAGAACCTGGCAGACAACGCAATCCGCTACACCCCTTGCGGCGGACGCGTCGACCTGTCGGTGGAGCTCGCACAGGAAACCGTGATCCTTCAGGTCAAGGATTCCGGCCCTGGCATCACCGCCGATGAACAACCGCGCGTGTTCGACCCCTTCTATCGCAGTGTGGGCACCGAAGAGGCAGGCTCCGGGCTGGGCTTGTCCATCGTCAGGGCCATCGTAGAGCGTACCGGCGCTCGCGTGCGCCTGAGTTTCTCGGACGAGACGAACAAGCGCGGGTTATGTGTCTCGATCGAGTTGAAAAGAGGCTCAGGCTAAATGTCTATGTATCACAGTGTGTCAATGTGACTTCTCGATACACAGACTTTCATCGGGCCTGCGATTCGACACAGGCCGGATACATTGCCGCGTTTCAATGCAAGCCAGGTTTGAAGGGGCTCGGACCGGACCCCTGACCCATGGCTGGTAATGGAGACATCCCATGAAGATGGCACTGCGCAACAGCAACCCCCGCAACACTCGCCGCCACCTGGTCGGCCCTTCGATCCTCGCGCTTACGCTGTTCGGCGTGCTCGGCGCGGCCCACGCGCAAACGGCCGCCACCACGCAGCCAGGGGCGCCCCCTGCCGCTACCACGCAGGCGGCGCCCCTGCCCTTCGGCCCGCTCAAGCATGTCAACGCCGGACTGCTGAACGTGGCGTACGCCGAAACCGGCCCGGCCAACGGGCCGGTGGTGATCCTGCTGCACGGCTGGCCGTACGACATTCACAGCTATGACGAGGTCGCACCGTTGTTGGCCGCCAAGGGCTATCGGGTGCTGATGCCCTATGCACGCGGCTATGGCGATACGCGTTTCCTGTCCGTAGAAACCGAGCGCAACGGCCAGCCGGCTGCGCTGGCCAGTGATGTCATCGACTTCATGGATGCCCTGAAGATCAAACAAGCAGTGCTCGGTGGCTATGACTGGGGTGCGCGTTCGGCCGATATTGTCTCGGCGCTGTGGCCGGAGCGGGTCAAGGCACTGGTCTCGGTCAGCGGTTATCTGATCGGCAACCAGGCAGCCGGCAAGAACCCGCTGCCACCCAAGGCGGAATTGCAGTGGTGGTATCAGTTCTACTTCGCCACTGACCGCGGACGCGCCGGTTACGAGAGAAACACCCACGACTTCGCCAAGCTGATCTGGCAACTGGCTTCGCCGAAATGGGCATTCGATGACGCCACCTTCGACCGCAGTGCCAAGGCGCTGGACAACCCGGACCATGTCGACATCACCGTGTTCAACTACCGCTGGCGCCTGGGCCTGGTCCAGGGCGAAAGCCGATACGAAGCGCTGGAGCAGAAGCTGGCCACGGCGCCGTCCATCAGCGTGCCGACCATTACCCTGGAAGGCGATGCCAACGGCGCGCCCCACCCTGCCCCCGAGGATTACGCCAAGCGTTTCACCGGCAAGTACCAATTCCGGCTGATCAGCGGCGGCATCGGCCACAACCTGCCGCAGGAAGATCCGCAGGCGTTCGCCAAGGCGGTGATCGATGCGGATCATCTTTGAGGGCCGATCCGGCATTCGCCTGCTGTTGCCGAATAACCACCTCCGTGGGCACGGTCCCTTGTAGGAGCCAGCTTGCTGGCGATGGCCGTAAACGATAACGCGTGTGAACTGGATAAACGCGGTGCACTTGAGTCCATCGCCGGCAAGCCGGTTCCTACAGGGTATGCACCTGATCAGTCATCCAGCGTTCAATGCCCCTTTCAGCCTTGTTCGGGTAGGTCCAGCCCAGCGCCACAATACAAAGAAGGTTCTCTTGATACTGTAAACCGGACATCGGCTCCCCCCGGCATCCGCTTCCGAAGCAAACCTCAGGTCGACGACTGACAGGCGCCCTTTTCCGGTACCAGACGAATATCGACACGACGGTTGGCTTCCCGCCCCGCCTCGGTGTCATTGCTGGCTATCGGTTGACTGGCGGCAGCCCCCCGAACGGCAAAGCAACTGGCCGGGATGTCACCCATGCGTTGCATCCAGTCGTGCACGCTGGCGGCGCGGGCCTGGGACAGTCTGATGTTCTCTTCAGGATTGCCCGTGGCATCACTGTGCCCGGTGATGACAATCAACAGGTCTGGCTGAGCCTTGATGTCGACCAAGGCATTGATCAGTACCTTGGTCGAGCCGGGCTTGAGCGTGGCACTGCCTGCCTCGAACAGTGACAGACTGCGCAGATGCACGGGTTCGCCGATGTCCTGCTTGTGCTGGAAAAAGGCCAGATGGCGGGGCCCGCCCTCAGTAACCGAAATTGTCACCCAGCCCTGCCACCACAATCCACAAACCAGAATCAAGGTGGTGGCCACAGCAGACACCCACAGACGGATACGCCGCGTTTTTTTTCGCTGTTTTGAACCCGACAGATCGGGCAGCGGTGGGCTGGGAATGATCATCACCGGCATGAGATATTCCGGCACGTACCCCCCGATCGAAGGCAGCCCCGGTGCGCTCGACAAGCGCCTTGCCTGCGTCCGCTGCAGGAGATTGCCGACTTGTTGAGCCAATGCCAGCAGCGTTTGCGGAGCAATCAGCCCCGTGCATTCCAGGCGCGCGTTCAATCGCTCAAGCTCGGTGCCCAACTGGACAAGCGCCGGCAAGTGCCGCGAACTGATGTCCACACCCCGCAGCAAGGCCTGCAGTTGACCGAATAGCCAGGCCAGAATGTCCAAGCGCGCAGACTCCAAGTGTGGCCACACACCCGTCCAATCGCCGAGCAATACCTCGATCAGTGACACCCCTTGCACCATGCCATCCAGGCCATAGCGTTGACCGTTTGCCAGCGCGAAAGCCGCAGCGCTTTGCAGATCCGCGCCATTTTTCTGGAACAACGCCAGGCACAACTGCTCTATCCGGCCCCAATCCACGTCCGGACACGCCGGATGGCTCAGATGGGTCAATTCATCGCGAAGTGCGACAAACTCGTCAAAGTCCCGTGGATCACCACCTGCCCGCACATGAATCGCAAACAACCCGGTCATTTCCTTTCCTTCCTTTTGCCTGTCCGATGTCACGGCGTCGACAGGTAGCTCTGCCGTTTGAGGTGACGCATGAGTACCTTGCCTTCAGGCGCCAGAGTGGTGCCGAAGGTCACCCGTTTGCCGCCTTTGAGTTGCATGTCGAGGGCATACTCCAGATGGCCCGGCAGCACCTGTGCCAACAAATCAATGCTGACTGCGGCCAAACGCGGTTCGTACTTGAGCAGGGTCTTGCTCATCGTTTTCATCAGGTCATGGGCCGTGGCGGGCAATCCCTGCAGGATCACGCCCATGTCCGGCAAGCCGTAGTCCGGCAGGTGGCTGAGCGTGCCGGCGCGGCTATTGAGGATGCGTTGCAGATTGTCCAGCACCGACAGGATTTGCTGGTCTTCTTCGCCGACTCGATACAGTTCCAGTTCGCCATCGAAGTTCTGCAGGAGCATTTCATACAGCGAAGGGTTGAGATCGGTCATTGCCTACTCCTTCGCCAATGGCCGCAATGTCAATCGGTTGTCTCCCAGCTCGATCACCCGAGGCTGGTCCGGTTCAAGGTCATTGCGGGCCAGGGTCAGGCGCCAGGTGTTCATTCGGGTGTCCGGTTGACGGAACAGACCGACCACCGTGACGAATTTTGCGTCCCTGTTCATGGGTACGCTCAGTAACGCACCCTCGCCGGGCTTGATCACCACGGCATGCGCGTCCAGCAGATCGGCACTGAGTGTGCTGTCGCCATGGCTGAGCAGGCTGTCATAGCTGGCCTGCTCCACGGCTTTACTGTCACGCAATTGGTACACCCGCACCAGGGTCGGAACTGACAATGCACTCATGTCCGTTTCATCGGTGTTGTTCGCCGCTCGACCGGAAAAGTCCAGGTGCAGCGTCGTGACCTGCTTGTAGAACACGGCCCGTGCCGCCGAGGCGGTGCTGTCCGAGACGGTCTGGGTCAACCCGCAACCGCCGAGCAAGGTGCCCAGCGTCACCCATGCCAATGAATTACCCAGCGTACGCAACATGCTGTACCTCCCTGTTCCGTGGATTCTGCGAAAGGCCCTGGTAGCGACCAAGGTTGATGGTGATGGTGTCGTGCTGCGCGGTTTGACAGGCGTCACTGCCCTGCGCCAATACGCCGGTCATGCCAAGCAATACCTGCGCATGGCCCAATACCGGCGCTGGCAGGCTGCGCATCGGTAGCTGCAACTGCAGTTGCGCAGTGCAGCGCCAGCCCAGGTACACGCGCAGCAACACCAGCAGGTCACTGTGCAACTGTCCCCCCGGCAACCAGCCGTTGGCCTCGCGGGTGTCCTCGGTGAAAAGTCCAAGGAGCAACTGGCTGTTGGCGTCGTGTCCGGTATGGCCCAGTGGCGTGCCTTGGGACAGGCTGACGGGGTGGCTTGCGGACAGACCGGCCGGTTGCAGCAAAGGGACTTTGCGAGGCCAGTGTGGAGTCACCCGCGCTTGAGTGTTCGGTGCCAGCAGCCTGACCAATGCGCTGATGCCTTCGGCGTTTCGGGTTGGCAGACGCATGACACTGAGCAACGCGAGAAAACGCGAAATCGGCGTGGCGATCCGCCCGGCGGTGCCGGGTATGCCGAGGCCGATCAGGCCGAGCAAACACTGCGAGGTCTTGTCGGTCGCGCCGGATTCGAATGTGGCCGGGTACGAGTACTTGCGCCAGATCCGGTAGAACTGGGTGAAGATCCGGTGGTTGAAAATGTCGAGGAACGCTTCCAGTGCCTCGTGCCCTTCCCGGCGTTGGGCAATGTCGTCGACGAACGCCGTGGGCATCGGTGAATCGACACCGTACAAACCCAGCAAGCGGGTACGCACCGTGGCCGGGCGTTGCGGATGTTCCTCATCGACCTCGATGGACTTCAATTCGCCGGCCGGAAACCCCATGCCGGGATCCGGTCGAAACCGCACCGGATCATCCGCCACACGCGCGGTACTCCCCAAAGGCGGATGCCCGGGCAATGACTGTTCCAGCAACTGACAGAAACGATACAGACTGGCCTCGGCCACCCGCCCCTGCAGCGTTTGCAGCAAACCGCCGGCTTTCAACCGGGAATACGCTGACTGTGGTTCTCGTTCCATCGCAAGCACTTCCCGGTCGGTTGAAGGATCAGCGTGAGCTGGTTGAACAGGTGAATGTCGGCATACAGGCCGAAGAAGCGATTGAGCATTTCGCCGAACAGGCTGATATCGCCTTCGCCACAGAAGCCGTTGGCGTCGAGGGTCACTTCGATATCCACCCCACGCAGCAGAAAACCCTTCTCGAAACGCTGGATCAGGTGATGCCTGACCTCGACGATCGCTTCCAGGCGCCGCCGGTTCAGTTCACTGCCCGTCCAGTCATACAGCGCCAGAGTGCCTCGCAACACCTCGGCACTGTCGAGCATCGGCAGGAAGTTCGAACCCAGGTGACTGAGCACCCGCCAATGGAAACGGTCACGGTTCGGCGGATAGCACGGCAAGGTGGGTGCACACAGGTTGCGTACCCGCAAGCGGGACTGAGCGGACTGCGCGACGGTATCGAGCAGCGTGCTTTGCAGGGCCTTGCGCGGCAGTTGCCCGTTGGTACCCGTCAGTCGCAACGACAGGCCTTCACGCTGAAACAACCGGTCCTGATCGAAGCCTTCGCCGCCCAGAATCAGCCAGGTGTCATGCAAACCATTGGCGCCCTGGCGCAAACGCGTATGGAAATAACGCTCTGGCGCCTCGTCGCGCAGCATGCCGCCCTTGTGGCGAAAACTGCTGAATGGCACATAGTCATGCCGCTCGGCGTTCTTCGAAGACGTGACCTGATCCACCGAATAGATCTCGGTGTGGCCGTCCTGCAGACGCATGGGGCGCAGCAGGTAGTCCGTTTGCAAGGGGGCGAGTTCCAGTGGATCGGCTTCCAGCGCAAACAGATTGATCACCGGCACGGCATGCAGGCGAATGTGCTCGACACTCAGATCGAAGCCATGCGGCCATGCCTCGCCAAGGACCACGTCCAGCTCGAACCAGGGTGTACCTGGCTTGAGGTTCAGGTGCTGCAGTCCGCAAAGGGTCACGAACATGAATTTTTCGCGGAACGTGAAGTACTCCAGCAACAACTGATAGCCACTGAACGCGCTGTCGCCCTTGGGCCACAGACGATCTTCGTCGGCAAATCCCTTGGGCGCAAAATGGCCCTCCAGCGCCTGGCGATCCGACTCCCCCGCACATCGCACGTACAGCGCCTGAACCTTGAGAGTCAGCGCCTGATGCAGCGTGCTGGCCAACGCCGCATCGGCATTGAGGTACAGCGGCAGGCAGCTCAGGTCGACCTGGCTCCAGTCGGTCATTGTTCCGCAGGCAAAGCGCAGGCGCAGCACCGAGCGCCCGTCCGGCTCCTGGGCATGTCGTACAGACGCCATGGCCAGCGGGTGCAATGTCAGGTCCTGGGTGGTGGTGTAACTGCATCGGGTGCGTTGCGGTCCGATGGGCTGCGACAGCACTTCAAAGCCCTTGCCGATTCGTTCGCTGAGCTTCATCTGCGCGAACTCCGGCGCCAGTTCGACGATCGACAACGAAGCGATGGTGCGCAGGTAATGGGGCCACAACAGGCTGACCAGGCCTTCGGTCAACTCTGGCAAATCGTCGTCGAGCTTTTCACGCAGCCGTCCCATGAGGAAGGCAAAGCCTTCGAACAGGCGCTCCACATAAGGGTCCTGCGCCCCTGGTTTATCCAGGTTCAGTTGCGCGGCCCGATCGGGGAACGCCTCTGCGAACTCCTTGCCGGCCTCGCGCAGGTAACGCATCTCCGCGTCGAAATAACGCAGCGTCAGATTTTCCGTGTTCACAAATAAATCCTGATAAATGAGGTTCAGCCGCAGAGCACTGCGGCGCGTACCGGATCGATGGCTACCAGCGCCGCCAGCAACGCGTCCATGCGCCGGGCCAGCGCGGGTTTATCCGCATCATTGCGTTGCGCTTTGAGGCGCAGCAATTTGAGCAGACGGGCCTTGACCTCAAAGTTCAGGTCCGGCTCCCACTCCGCCAGGGCCTGGCGCTGGGCGATGGCATCCAGTTCACCCAGCAGGTGAATGGCCAGGTCGCTCTTGCCGTACTGCTCGGCCACCCGCGCCATCAACAGGCGCAGCAGCCAGCGCTGACGGCCTGTGTGCACGTCGGGCCGTGCGGCCAGCCAGGCCAGCGCCGCCTCCACCCCATCGCTGTCGGCGTGCGCCAGAGCCTGGGCTTCCAGGGACAGGATCCCGGTATCTGCCTCGATGGCTGTCGTCGCCGGAGCAGGCAACCACTGTTGGGTCTGATTACCGCTGACATGCTGAGCGATCCACTCGCGAGTGGTCTCGTCGGCGAACGGTGTGCCGTCGCTCCAGCACAGGGCCTCCAAGCCCGGGAGCCGCTCAAGGAACATCCCCAGGTCGCGCTTGGCCACATCGGCCCAGCTGTCCAGCGGCGCGGATTGCTTTCTCAACGCCTGGTACACATACCACTGCAGATCCAGCCAGAAATGATTCACGCCCTCGGCGAACATCCCTTCGACCTGATCCAGCAGTTCCTGCCAGTTCTGCTGCAGGTGCAGTCGCTTGAGCTGTGCCTTGTAGTCACCACGTGGGGGGGCCAGACGGGTATTGCCGTTGATGTCCTGAGGCGGCGGCTGATGCAGCGTGTCCCAGCGCAGGCTTTTCATCAGCCGATGGGCCGCCAGCCAGCCCTGGGGTTGTTCACGCAGATAGCCCGCCAGGGCCCGGCCACTGTCCAACAGATCGCGCCCGGACTTGATGGACGTGACACCCGGCACATCCGATGGGGTGTTTGCTTCATGACTGGCACTGTTCTGCGGCACCAGAGCATCCACCCCGCCGGACTGCGCCAACCGTGCAGACAACGCGGCATACAGCGCGCCCAACGCCGGGCGCTGGTCCTGCGGCCAGGCGTCAAGCCCCTGCTGCAGCCAGGCCAGCGCCGCGACCGTGCGCTCAGCTTCGCTGCGCACAACCTCCGGATACAGCGACAGGCTGTCCAGCACCTTGCTGCCGGCCAGCCACTCCAGGGCCATCTTGCGGCTGTTGGCCCGCACCGGCAGCACCTGCTGCGCGTAATGCCCGACCAGCGCGGCCAGCAGGCCAAGGCCATCGGCGAGTCCGGCCTCGCCGTCTTTGTGCAAGCGGGCCCACAGGTAGTAAGTGGCGACGCGCAGGTCCTTGCAGCTTTGCCGCAGAAGTTTTTCAGCCAGTTGCGCCACCCGCTCGGCGTCCGCGCCGGACAACTTGTTGACCTCTTCGCGCATGCGCTGGAAATCATCGTCGTAACCGGGATCTTCACCCACCGGGGCATCTGCGCTGATGGGTTGCAACCAGGCTTGCCAGCGCCCTGAAGTTTCCCGGGCCAGTGCCAGGGCATCGCGCTCGCCCAGGCAGCTGCTGATCAATCCTTGCAAGCTCATGGCACCTCCCCCTTCTGTGCATGAGGCTCGGCGTTGTTGCCCACCCCGAGAAAAATCTGCGTCGGCAGCTTGAACCCACGCAACTTGAGCAGCGCCAGCGGTCCCGCGCCCAGTTCGGTGCGCAGGTGCCAGGTCAGGCCCAGGCCGTCCGGGGCCTTGAGCACCATGCGGTAGTGGCTGTCGCCGTCGTCCAG
>NZ_JBFUID010000103.1:0-11672 GCF_056402055.1 Pseudomonas sp. P4_C4
TTTTTACACACTCTGGGCCATGGATGGCCGATCGCGGCGGGCCCACGGAGCAGGACCGGAGCGAGGGCATGCCGAGCCTAGGCGAGGCACCGAACGTCAGGGGCAAGAGCCCTTGGTTACTTGGGGCCGGGCGGCGTTCCGCTCTTCCAAGTGACCCGCCGTAAGGGCGGAACCCTAAGTGGCCGTTACCGCAGCAATGAATATGTACACTAGGAAGAAAATGGTCGGCCGTAAGGTCGCCATCTCGACGTATCACTCGGACATTCTGCTTTCTCGATGCCAGAGTGTCGGAAAAAGCTCGTGCTCCATAGGTACATCTGATGCCAGAGCATCTTTAAGCCCAGGAAAGTCGGGGGAGGTGGCCCAAGGTCTCGGCGCATGCCGCACGTCATCGCCTATGACCCTCACTGAAAACGCGCGGCGACGGTTATGCCCGCCCACGCCAGCAGAGGCATGCAAGGTCAACATGTTGAAACACACCATGTCCCCCGGCGACAACGTCCATCCGAGAATGGGAAAGTCCTCGCGATGGCTTTCAATATCCGGTAGCTCGCCCAATGTTCCCTCGGAAAACCATTTGGCCTGGCTGTCCATGAAGGACCGAGGCATCAACCAGGGGCCTTTGTGTGAGCCGGCGATGAACTCGAGGGTCGATTCCCTGGGCACGGGGTCAACTGGAATCCAGAAACTCACGGTGTCCGACCCCGTGATGTTGTAGTAAGGCTGGTCCTGGTGCCAAGGTGTGCGTTGGCGCGTATTGGGCTCTTTCACCAGCAAGTGATCATGGTGCAGGCGCACCCGTTGGCTGTTCAGCAGGGCGGCCGCGATGGGGGCGATGGCGGAGTTGAAGATGAAGTCGCGATAGTGTGCATTCTCTTGCCAGTTACAAAAGTCCTCGAAGAACCATCCCGGGTCCGTAGGGCAGCTCGCCACTTTTGCGCGAGGGCTGGGATGGGCAAGGTTGCGCTCGATGCCCAGCGTTAGTTCGCTGATTTGCTGCGCAGTAAACGCATTACGGATGCACACTGCACCATCGGTTTGAAAGGCACGTACAGTCTCGTCGCTGACGGGGATGGCAAAACGAGATTCACCGCGTTGCGTCATTTCGTTCATGGGGATTGCCTCATTCGCCGTAAATATCGAAGTTGAAGTACTGCTTCGCGATCTGGTCGTATTGGCCTGATTGGCGAATGCTGGCAATGGCCGTGTTCAGCTGCTCTCTGAGATCAGGCTCGTTTTTTCGGACACCGATAGCGACGCCATCGCCAATGATGCTTTTGTCGGTGATGGGCTCACCGGCGAAGGCAAAGCCCTGGCCCTGAGGCTTTTGCAGTAATCCGATGTCGGCTTGTACCGAGGCCTGGAACGATGCATCCAGGCGTCCGGTGATGAGGTCTGAAAACACCTGGTCCTGGGTTTGGTAGGTAAGGATATTGACGCCTTGGTGGCCCCATTGCGACTTGGCATAGCTCTCATGCAGCGAGCCTTGAACCACCCCAACCGACTTGCCCTTCAATGATTCTGCCGTCGGCAGCAATCCGGAGTCTTTTCTGGCAACGAGAGAAGACGGCGCGGTGTAGATTTTGTGGCTGAAATCGACCTGCTGGCGACGTGGCTCGGTGGCGCTGAATGCAGACAGGATGGCGTCAAATTTTTTCGCCTTTAACGCCGGGATCATGCTGTCGAAGGTCTGCTCGACCCAAATACACTTGACCCGCAACTCGGCACAAAGGGCATTGCCCAGATCGATATCAAAACCACTCAATGAGCCATCTGGCTGCTTTTGCTCGAAAGGCGGGTAGCTAGGGTCGACGCCGAATCTGATCACCGGTTCTGCCTGCGATAGCGGGGTGATGATCAGCCCGAACAGCAGAGTGATGTATTGAAATTTGCGTAGTTGCATGATGACCTCATTTTTTATTGGTTTTCACGTTTTGGCAGGTCTTTGCTCAAGCGTTGAGTGGCAAGAAGGCCTCAGTCAACTTGACCCAATAGCCAGCGCCCCGAATCAGGATGTCGTCATTGAAGTCGTAGCGAGGGTCGTGAGCCATGCAGCTCTTTTCACCGTCGCCATTGCCGATGATCAGATAGCTGCCAGGGCATTGCTGCAGGAAGTAGGCGAAATCCTCGCTGCCATTGAAGGGCACGATGTCGTTCATCACCTCGTCCTCACCGAGCCAGTCGATGGCCACCTGACTGGCAAACCGGGTCATTTCTTCGTCATTCACCAGCAACGGGTAGTCGGCACTGTAGTCGATGTCGGCGGTCGCGCCGAATGCCTGCGCCTGGGCGTGAATGAGGTGTTTTATCTGGCGCTCCAGGCGGTCCCGGACGGCGTTGTTCAGTGAGCGGACGGAAATCAGCATGTGCGCGCTGTCCGGGATCACGTTGGACGCCTTGCCTGCGTTAATGGCCCCGACGGTGATAACGCTCATTTCCTGAGGTGAAGTGTTGCGCGAGACGATTGTCTGCAAGGCCATGATGATGCTTGCGCAGACCACCACGGGGTCGACGCTCAGATGCGGCATCGCGCCATGACCGCCTTTTCCGTGAATCGTGACATTGACCTGGTCGGCGGAGGCCATGAAGGGGCCGGCTCGGAACCCGAGTTTTCCGACAGGGTAGCCTGGCATGTTGTGTGCAGCGAACACTGCATCGCAGGGGAACTGTTGCAGCACGCCTTCCTGAATCATTCGTCGGGCGCCGGCCAGACCTTCTTCGGCCGGCTGGAAAATCAGGCGGACGGTGCCATCGAACGGATGGCCATGGGCGAGGGCGTAGGCGGCGGCGAGGAGCATGACCGTATGCCCGTCATGGCCACACGCGTGCATCTTGCCCGGTATCCGGCTTGCGTAGGGGAGCCCGGTTTTTTCCAGAATAGGCAGTGCGTCCATGTCAGCCCGTATGCCGATCACACGCGAACCGGTGCCTTTTTTCAGCGTGGCGATGACCGCGGTTTCGGCGAAGCCGCGCGTCACGTCATAACCCCATTTGATCAATCGTTCGGCTACCAGCTCACTAGTCTCGACCTCCTGATAACCGAGTTCAGGGTTGGCATGGATCTGGTGGCGCAGTTCGCGCATTTCCTGCTCAATCTCTTTTAACAGCGTGATGGACTGTGTCATTGGCAGTGTTTTTCCTTGGTGACCAAGAGGAGAAACCAATCTGTCGCAAGGGCCACAATCGACGATGGCTTACGGCATCATGCGTTTCATCAAAGTGCCGGGGCTTTTTCTGGTACGGTCTTTTGGTGAGGTTCGAAGCCCAGGTGGTGTTGGTCCGAGAGTAGTGGGCCAAGGCAGCAGCTGACAGGCAATCGAAAGTGAACAAGGCAACCCAGGGTTAACACCGGCGGACACTATGAAGTTCTATCAACTCAATGCACTCGTGGCGGTGGCCGACGCGGGCAGCATCCGCGGCGCTGCAAAAAGGCTCGACACTTCGCCGGCAGCGGTCACCAAGGCCATCCAGAAGCTGGAGGCAGACACCGCCACACAATTGCTGATCCGTAATACCTCAGGGATTGTGTTTACCGAGCTCGGCAAAAAGTTGTTGATTCAGGCACGTCTGCTGGTGGCACAGATGGTCAGCGCCCGTCAGGTATTGCCTGATTGCAAGGGGGAACTGGAGGGGTGCTTGTCGGTTGCCGTGACACCCTGGTTGGCGATGACGCTCATGCCAAAATCCGTCGTGCGTTTTCGCCAGCTGTTTCCAAAGGTACAACTTGAATTGTATGAGGGGCTTTCATCGGTCGCGTGTCCGCTGCTGCGGGATGCGAGCGTCGATCTGTTTATCGGACGGCTTGATACCCGGTTTTCCAGCACCGACCTGACCTATCTGCCGCTGTTCACGGCTGATTGTGCGGTGGTGGCCCGTCAGCAACACCCGTTGTCGAACAGCAGGACCATGGAGGATCTGGCGTCGGCTGACTGGATACTGGCCTCGCAACAAGATGGAACGATTTCGACGCAGGGGCATGTGCATTTCGCCCATTCGCTCTCGATCATCTTGAGCTTGCTGCGTGAAACCGACATGTTAAGCATCTTTCCCTGGCCGCTGGTGGAGATATGTGCTCAGCGCGAAGGCTTGTGCGCCTTGCCTCTGCGCGAGCCGGTCGGCAGTGCCTCGGTTGGCGCCATCAGCCGAAGCGGGCAGCCCCTGCGGCCGGCGGCCGAGCGGTTTCTGGAGTGTCTGATCGAAACCATTCACCTGGAGATGGGGCATGCGCAATCTCCTTATCGGCGCATGTTGCAGACCGTCGATTTGTTGGTCTGAGAGCTGTTATCGAAACTGAGTGGAACGTCACTGGTTTCATGGTCATACGTCACTGCCTGTTCCTGGCCAACTCCTGCCAGATCAGTTGGCCGTTCTTGACGTAGTCAGTTGAAGAGGAAGTTACTGGTGCTCAGTCAGGTTGAGCGTGTCCTTCCAGAATCTCAAATCCATCATCAAGGGGGGCGTACCCCACAACTTTTCTGGTCTTCTCGATAGAAAGTCGCTTATATCTGTTATCTGAGACCCCGTGGATAACATGAAATCCGCTCAGCTCGGCCTCGACGCAATTTCTAAGTAGTGCGACAACATCCCTGATACTAATAAAAGCAGCTACATCCCTGTGACTGTGGTTTTCCCCTTGGTGAAATATAGCTACGTTTGCAATACGGACTGCGATTGTTGTCATTTGACCATCGTTTGCATACATCGAAGCCAGCGCTTCCCCGAACGCTTTGCTGACCCCGTATAGATTGCCTGGCTTAGGTGCCATACATTCATGTATCTGGACATCCTCTGGATAACCTTCGATAGCCTGAGCGCTGCTCGCAAATATAAAGCGCTCGCAGCCTTGAGCCTTTGCGGCGAATAGCATGTTGTAGGTGCCCACAATATTCACAGGGAGCAGGGAGGTCATGAAATCGGCGTCTGGGCGAGGGTCAGCAGCTAGATGAATCACTGTATGTATGCCTTCGCAAGCTTCAAGGCAACTGGCTTGAACGCTGATGTCGAGAGCGAAACGTTGTGCCGATTGCGGAAGTGTTGATACATCCATGTCGGCTAAACGCAAATCTGATTTATCGTAGTGCGCTTTCCAAAAAGCGCTGCCGATTCGGCCCGCAGCACCTGTGACTAAAATTTTTCGCGCGTTCATTTCAGCATGTCCTTATGGTAAACGTCACTGTAGCTTCCCAGCGTTACGAAGGGGCTGAATCCACAATAGCTGTCGGTGGGCAAGGAGCGCTTTCAATCCAATTACCGCCTGGGAAACCGAGCACCACTTAACTCGTTGTCCCGCTCGCTCCTGTAATATGCCAGCCCTCACCACCACGAGCTTTGAAAATGGATTCTCACTCGATTCTGACTTTTACCTTGGTCGCCGCGATTGCTATCGCCAGCCCAGGGCCTGCGACCTTGATGGCGATCAACAATAGCCTGGCCCATGGGCAGCGCAGCGCCATATGGTCATCGCTCGGCAACGCCAGTGGCCTGTTCTGCCTGTCGTCCGCTGCCATGCTGGGGCTGGGGGCGCTGCTCGCCAGTTCCGAATGGTTGTTCAATGCGGTGAAATTCATCGGTGCCGGTTATTTGTTCTACCTGGGCATCAGACAATTGTTCAAAAAGGGCCCGATGCTCCCGGACGGGATTCAGGATAACTTGAAGAAAAGCCGGCCGACTCGCTCCAAGCTGTACAAATCGGCCTTCCTGACGGCGGTGACCAACCCCAAGGCGACGATGTTCTTCACCGCGTTGTTTCCGCAGTTCATCGATCAGAGCACGGCATTGCTGCCGCAATTTCTGATCCTCACCTCGATCTTCATGGCATTGTCGGTGTCGTCCCTGAGCCTCTATGCCGCGCTCGCCTCGCGGGCCAAGGGTGTGCTGACCCGGCCTGCGCTGTCCCGCTGGGTTAGCCGGGTGGTGGGGTCGACATTCATCGGTTTCGGTGCTGCCATTCTGACCATGCGGCGGCAGGCGGCGTAAGGGGAGTCGGGCTTGTAACTCCGGTAACAGGAAGGCCGGGGACTGTGAAACTCTGTACGAACCTACCCAGTAAGCGCTTCGAGGAAGATTAAACGGCGCATCATGGGGGAAGCCCTTTACCGGAAAGTATCGGTGAATCGGGTGTTGGATAAGGTTGAAATTACGGAGTAGCCATTCCGTTCAGTGGCGACCGGTTTACTCGCCACTGATTAGATTCGCGTCCTGGAGCATTCACGAGTGACCGCTTTTGGCTGTGCTGCCTGTCACGACGACCGTCAGAAAGTGCCCCAACGCTGCCACTCGAGCTAGCGCTCTGCATGTCGTACAAGCCAATGGATCTTTGCTGCCTTACTTCCCCGTCAGTCCCTGCAGATGTCGGTACCCGGCCGCCTGAGTGAAATCGGCCAAATACCAGATTGCTCCGTTGGCTCCCCATAAGCCGTCGTTGACTTCATCAAGGATGATCGACAATCGCCCTTCATGGTTCCGGCAATGATGGCTCAGGGAAATGAATTGATCGCAAAGCTGACGGCTCATATCGAAGCCTCACTACCGGCGACCATCAACGTCAGTACACTCGCATTCGACTTTGGCTTGTCAGAGCGAACGTTGTCTCGACACATACACAAGGCTACCGGCTACAGCCCGTTGCGGCTGATCCAGCGTGTCCAGGCCAATAAAGCCCGGGAGCTGCTGGCAAACAGTAAATACTCGGTCGATACCATTGCCGAACGCGTCGGATACCGGGATACCACATCTTTGCGGCGATTGATGAAAAAAATGCTTAACGCAACACCCCGGCAATTGCGTTAAGCCGATATGTCTCGCTCCTTTTAAAGTGGTCGATTAAGTAGAAGCAAACGTGCCGCCAGCGCTGTCATAACCGCAGCGAAGCTATAGGCTCCCAGGCGTTTGGAGATCATGCCTTCGCGAAGGCGCATATGCAGCTGTCCGGCACAAAATCCGAGTAGGGCATGAAAGATCAATGCGATAAGTGCAAGCAATAACCCCAAGAACATCAATTGCGAGGTGACAGTACCGGTACCTGCGGTGACGAACTGCGGCAGAAACACCATGAAAAACAACAGCGCCTTGGGGTTTAACAAGCTGTTGAGCGTGGCTTGGGCAAAGATCTTTCTCATCGAGGCCTGTGTAGCTTGAGACTGAGTATCCGTAGAAGGAGTCTTCAATGCCTGCCACGCCAGCCACATCAGATAACCAGCGCCGGCCCAGCGCAGCAAGTCAAACGCCGGCGCCCAACTCATCACTAACGCACCGAGGCCTGCGCTAACCATGATGGTCATCAGCACGTCAGCCAGGGTTATTCCTAGCGCAGCGGCGAGGCCGGCGCGCCATCCATGAGCAACAGCATGGCTGCTGACGATGGCCATGTTAGGGCCAGGAACGATCAACAACAGCAAGGCGGCAACAATGAACAGATAAAGGTCAGTGGTATCCGGCATAGGGCATAAGTCCGTGAGTGAGGAGTCATGCTAACCAGTAGTAGATAGGCAGGAGCAGATACAGTGCGGATGGATTTGGCCGCAACAGTCTGGTTTGGAGAGGGAAAAGTAATCTGCTAGACGGCACGGTAAAGCAGGTGCGAATGGCCGCTTCTGGCCGATTTCTGCCTGACGAGAAGCGCTGCAACCGCCACATAGCTGACCGTCATCCAAATCGTGTGAGCTAATGGCGAAAGCTTGAGCGCGGAAAACACCCCACGCTTGAGCCGTGCCCGGAAGGTCTCCAGATCGTGCTGCTGTCACGACGGGCATCGCTCAAAACGCTTGAGCACTGCATTGAGGGCGCGTTGTTCGTACAAACCGACGCCAAGACGACAGTGGCGAGTCCCAGTTTGATCGCCGAGAAATTCACGCGCCATATGGCCGTCATCGAAATGGCGAGCAATAGGTGTCGGGTTTTCATACGGATCTTCCTTGATGGATCGTTGACAATTGCAACGTAAAAAACCACAGCACCAGGGCTGTCGCGCTGATCGAGGCGCCCAGCAGGCTGACGGCTATCCAGMCCCATAGCGCATAAACCTGCGTCGCGGCGGCAGCGCCCAGTGCACTGCCCACCGAGTAAAAGCACATGTAGGCACCGACCATGCGACTTTGCGCGTCGGGTCGTGCCGCGAAAATCAGGCTCTGGTTGGTGACGTGTACGGCTTGCACCGCGAAGTCGAGCAAAAGCACCCCGCAAACCAGGGCGATCAGTGACGACTGTGCAAAGGCGATGGGCAACCAGGACAGCGTCAGGATCGCCAGCGAAATGCCCGTAACGCGTTGCCCCATACCTTGATCGGCCCAGCGACCGGATCTTCTGGCAGCCAGGGCACCGGCGACGCCAGCCAGGCCAAACAGGCCGATGACCGTGTGTGAAAGCGACAGCGGCGGGGCGCTCAACGGCAGCACCATGGATGTCCAGAGCACGGAAAAAGCGGCAAAGATCAGCAAGGCCAGCAGGCCCCTGATGCGCAAGACCGGTTCGGTCATGAACAGCGTGAAGAGCGACCGGATGAGTGCCGGGTAGGTGTATCGACTGCGTGGCGTCACTGCGGGAGGCAAGACTTTCCAGAACACTGCCGCGAGGGTCAGCATCAATCCCGAGGAAACGAAATACACGGCGCGCCAGCCCGCCAGATCGGCGATCAGCCCGGAGGTGAATCGCGCCAGAAGTATGCCCAGGACAATGCCACTGGTGACGGTTCCCACGGCCTGGCCACGTTGTGACGGCGTTGCCAGCACGGCGGTATAGGCCACCAGCACTTGAACCATCACTGCCAGCAAACCCACAACGATCATGGCCCCCAACAGGGTCAACCATTGCTGTGCTGCGCCGACCCCCGCCAGCGCAATCGCCGACAGCAGCACTTGAGTCAGAATCAGCCCTTTACGGTTTAACAAGTCACCCAGCGGGACGATGAACAGCAACCCCAGCGCGTAACCGACCTGGGTAGCCGTCACTACAAAGCCGATCATGGATGAGGCCACACCCAGGCTCTGAGCCATTGAGTCGAGTAAGGGTTGTGCGAAATAAACGTTGGCGACTGCCAGCGCGCAGGTGACCGAAAATAAAAACGTGAGTGACGGAGAAAGCCCCGAAGCCTGCGTGACGAAAGGCTGGGTGGCTGAGTCGGCATCTGCTGTCACATGAGCCTCCGTGGCGTTAAACTGGTTTCAATTAAAAACCGGATTCCATTGTTACTGAATCAGGTTTCAAATTGCAACCACATTGCTCAAAATTGAACGACAGGCTTGGCAGCCCTTATCCAAAAGGTAAACACGATGGTCGAAGACGCTTCATCGCACAGCAGCGAATGTCCGGTAGCACGAACACTGGAAGCCATTGGGGATCGATGGTCGCTCATGATCATTCGCGATGCGTTTGACGGCATTCGCCGATTCAGCGAATTCCAGAAAAGCCTGGGGGTGGCCAAAAACATCCTGGCATCGCGCCTGAAAACCCTGGTTGAGGTCGGTGTATTCGACGTTCAACCTGCTTCGGATGGCAGTGCCTACAAGGAGTACGTCCTGACGGAGAAAGGCCAGGAGATCTTTCCGGTTGTGGTCAGCATGAGGCAGTGGGGCGAGCGTTTCCTGTTCACGCGGGAAGAGACGCGTTCTGTGTTGTTGGACAATACGTTCGGCCAGTCCCTGATGCCGATTGAAGTTCGCTCCTCGAGCGGTCAAAAACTTGGGCCGTCCGATTGCCACAGAGTGAGAGTGGTCGCCGACGAGTCGTGAATCGACAAGTGACACCCTCAAGCGGATGCCTCCTGCGCTGAGCTTTGTCGAATGAATCGCTCAATCAGCCATCTCGCGGCCGGTCCCGGTGGCAGATCCGTGCGGTAAATGACGTCAAAGGCATAAATCCCGCTCTGGTATTCCGGCAAGTTCAGACGTACCAGCCGACCGGCCTGCAGGTCTTCCTCGACCATCGGACGGGGCATGTTCCCCCAGCCAATACCTTCACGCAGCAGCATGTGCTTGGCGCCCAGGTCCGCCAGGCGCCAGGTGCGGTTACTGAGGACGGCGAAATCCTTGTCCTTGGTCAGCAGCGAGCGGTCGGACAGCACCAGTTGCGTGAACTCTCGCCCGGCGCCCGGAACATTCACATCGCTTGATGCCAGTGGATGATTCGGCGCCGCCACCGGAATCAATTCGACGCTGCCGACGCCAATTCTTTCGATACCGTCGATGCCCTCGTTCATCGGGCCACTGACGCCGATGATCGCGCCACCGTTGATCACCAGGTCGGTGACGGCGCCGAGCGCTTCCATATGCAAGTGCAGGGCAACCGTAGGGAACTCTTCGCGAAAGGATTTGAGTGCATCCACCACGCGTTCGGGGGGCAGCATGACATCGAGCACCACGTGGACTTCGGCTTCGAGCCCCTGAAGCAAGCCTTTGACCTTGGCGCGTAGTCCATGGATGCCGTTGGCAATGGTCCTGGCTTCGGCCAACACGGTGCGACCGGCATCGGTGAGCCGGGGTTTGCGGGTTGTCTGGCGGTCGAATAGCGACACACCGAGCTGCATTTCAAGGTTGGCGATCGAGTAGCTGATGACCGAAGTGGCGCGGTGCAGTTTTCTGGCCGCCGCCGCAAAACTGCCGACTTCCACGACCGTCAGGAACACGCGCAGTTGGTCCAGTGTCGGTGTGCCCGGGTCAGAGATCATGTCTGTTTCCTTGAATCAGACGTCGCTTGGCAAGTTGCACGATTGAACTCCTTTGCCGGTTACGTAGGTCTGCTTTTCTAATTTATCGAATCTAATGATCTAAATTAGTCGGCTATTCAGATTAGCTGACGAAGAGCAATATTTCCTCACCCGGGCGGTTCTTGTCGAATCGCACCCAATTCAAGGAAATACCCCATGACGACTTCGGCAAACATCGCTCAAACAACCGCCTCTGAACAAAGCCGTTCCGACGTGACCCAATCCTCGGCATCGTTGATCGGCCGCGTACTGCTCAGCGCAATCTTCATCCTTTCCGGTTTCTCGAAACTGGCCGCTCCCGCGATGATGGTTGGCTACATCAGCTCGGTCGGGCTTCCGCTTCCACAATTGGCGCTGGCGCTGGCGATCATTGTCGAGATCGGCGGTGGCCTGGCATTGATCGCTGGTTATCGCACCCGCACCGTTGCCGCCGTCCTGGCAGTGTTCAGCGTGTTTACCGCACTGGCGTTCCATAACGCACTGGGCGATCAGAACCAGTTCATCCACTTCTTCAAGAACATCGCGATGGCCGGTGGCCTGCTGCAGGTCGTGGCCTTTGGTGCCGGTCGCTTCAGCCTCGACGCGCGCCGTCGTTGATCCCCCCGCGCTGCGAAGGCTGGTCCCTCGCAGCGCAATGCTTTTCTCCCTTCCTTTTCAAAAGTCGAGACCTCCATGAATGCCATATGTTTGTACAAATACGGCAGTCCTGAAGTTTGGTTCTTCACGGAATTCCGGGAAACTGTAGGAGCGAGCTTGCTCGCGATGGACTCAAGACCGCCGCGTTTAAACAGAAAATACGCGTTATCGTTAACGACCTTCGCTGGCAAGCCAGCTCCTACAACAGACCGCGTCCTGGTCGAAAATGAAGTGACTTCCCGGGGAACTGTAGGAGCCGGCTTGCCGGCGATGGACTCAAGTACGCCGCGTTTATCCGGTCCACACGCGTTATCGTTATCGACCATCGCTGCGGTGG
>NZ_JBFUID010000104.1:0-11613 GCF_056402055.1 Pseudomonas sp. P4_C4
TCCCCAAGCTCGGTGACTTCGTAGACATCGTTGCCGCCACCGCCGACCATCGTGTCGGCACCTGCGCCACCGATCAGGACGTCGTTACCCGCACCGCCCACGAGCGTGTTGTCGAGCGCGTTGCCGGTGCCCGCAAAGTCGCCGCTGCCGCCGAAAAACAGATTTTCGACGTTGGCACTCAGCGTGTAGCCCGAGAGCGAGGTCCAGACCGTGTCGTTACCGGCACCGGCGAGCTCGGTCACCACGTCCCCAAGGTCGGTGACTTCGTAGACATCGTCGCCAACACCGCCGGCCATCGTGTCGGCACCCGTACCCCCGATGAGAATGTCATTGCCCGCGTCACCATTGAGGATGTCGTTGCCGCCCAAGCCGTTCAGGATGTCGTTGCCAGCACCTCCGCTGGCAATGTCGTCGAATGCCGTGCCGGTCCATATGTCGACACCGGCGGTACCGACAAACAGAGTACCGGCGGCCACCGGGGCCGTAGCGTCGGACGCAATGCTTTCGGCCGTACCGAAGTCATCCACGTAACTGACCACCACGCGCACCTGATCGCCGACCTGAGTCTGGCCAAGCGTGAACGTGCTAGCGGTGGCTCCGGCGATGTCGACGAAGGTGACCCCATTGGTCTCCTGCCACTGGAAGGTGAACTGCGGATTGCTGAGGCCATCGACGTCGATGATGCTCGACGGGTCGGCGGTCAACACCTCGTTCAGAAACGCAAGCCCGAGGATGGTCGGCCCTGCGGTCGCTACGCTGTTCCCCGCAGAATCGACGATCTCCAGCGTACCCTGGGCATCCTGATACACCGCCCGAACGCGGAGGTTCAGACCGGCGACATCGTCCGCCACCAGATAGGTGGCGCCGGTTGCCCGCGATACCTCGCCAGCGGCGAAAAAGGTGATGTCTTCAAAGACACCCGAGCCCGCAACGTTTTCGACCTGCCAGTAGTAAGCCACCGGACCGGTAACCGCGCCGGTCGGATTGGCCGCACTCACGCTGTCAGCATCGCGTATCGACTGATCGCTGACGCGCAACAGTTGGCCGGCGACAGGCGCATCGGTACGCGCACCGGTGGTGGCATCGAGGATCGCCAGACGCCCCACAGGACCGCTGTTCAATGCGGTGCCGACGCCGGACGCCTGCGCCTGGTCTGCGAACTGCAGACGCTCGATGCCCGTCAGGCGATCGACGCCATCACGCCCGGCCACCAGGTCGGTCACGATGACGGCGTTGCCATCGACAGCGACGCTGTACTCCGACGCATTACCGGAGAACACCGCGGTGTCGAAGCTGTCAGTGCCGGTCAGAATCTCCCGCACGATGACCAGCTGGCCCGGATTGTAAGTACCGTTCAGCATTGCCTGAACCATCGGCGCCATGCTGTCGAACGTGGCGATTTCCGCGCCAGTGCCATCAGCGTTTGCCCGTACGCTGATGCGTACGTTCAGCCACTTGTCACCATCGATGATGTCGTCACCACCGCGGCCTTCGATAAGGTCGCTGCCGCTACCACCGAGGATGATGTTGCCGCCGTCGAAGAACGTCGCTCCGACTGGCAGCAGACCCGCCAGACCGTTGATCAGGCTGATGTTGGTCAGCACACTGCCGGTTGCACCCGCGGTGGGTAGCGATGTCGCATCTTCGTTATCACCGCGCAGGAAGTCACCGTGGGACGAACCCGACAGGCCTTCCATGATGTCGAAACGAACCAGCGCCGAGGCTCCCGAACCCGGCATCGGTGGCACATCGAAGAAGCGGTCGCTGTAATCGATGGTCACGCCCTGGGCGAGATCCTTGAAGGTTGCCCAGTCATAGCCGGAGCCGCCGATATAGCGGTCACCCATGCCGAGACTGCCGACCATGATGTCGTCGCCGCCTTCGGCGTTGAACTTGTCGTTCTCGTTGCCGCCGACGAATACATCGTTGCCGATTACCGGATCGTTGCCGAGCGGATCGAAGTTGTCGCCAGGCGCACCGTCCGAGGTACCCTTCTCGATCCAGTCGTCGCCTTCGTTACCCATGTCCTGTTCGTTGGCTTTGCTGCCCAGGATGAAGTCGTTACCCTGGCCACCAATGGCCTCGGAGGCGTCCTCACCGGTCACGATGAAGTCGTTGCCGAACCCGCCAATGATCAGGTTGATGCCGTTGCCTCCGTGCAGCACGTCGTTGCCGTCGCCACCCTGGATGTTATCGTCGCCACCGGTGTCGGTGATGATGTCGTCACCGGCACCACCGCGCAGTTGGTCGTTGCCGTCACCGCCGTCGATGCGATCGTTGCCACCATCCCCCCAGACTGTGTCATCGCCTTCACTGGAGATGAGTATGTCTGCGTTGTCTGTGCCACCCAGCACGATGTGCTCGGCACCGTTGTAGCGGATGTAGTTGGTGTCCGCCCCCACTGTCAGCGGGTTGTCGCGGAACACCACCTGCTCGCCGTTCGGGCCGAGCGGGTCGACGGTGACCAGGCCTTCGTTGAACTGCCTGCCCTGGTCCACTTCCAGATAGAACCCCGGATCCGAGAACACCAGGCCCGGCAAGTGCGTGGCCGAAGTGTTGGCCATGATCAGCTTGGCGAACGAGTTGCTTTCAAGTTCCGCATTCATCGACAGGCCAGACGTACGCTCCAGATAGTAGAAGCGGTCGCCGTCCTGCAGTTTTTCCAGCTGGTTCTCGAACACGAAGTTGAATGTCGTGCCGAGCATGCCGCCGAACGGGGTTTTCTCTTCGGCCAGGCCGCCGATCCACAGGTCGATGGCATCGACACCCGTGATAGTCACACCCTTCAGGTCGTCGGCAGTGCCCACCACGCCATCCGTGCCGGGCAGCGTTACGTTGGCAAAGGCACCGGTGCTGTTGAGGAAGTCCAGGCGGTCAGCCGGCGCACCCACACCACCGAAGACCAGTGCCAGGGCTGCAGCGCGTTTGCCTTCCAGCGTGGTCGCCGCCGTGATCGTGTCATGCGTGCCATAGGCCGCGATGAAGTTGATCAACGACTCCGGATGCTTGAGGTGCTGCACCAGATCGACCCAGCTGGTGTACGGCTTGAGTTGGGTATCACCGGTTTGGCTGTAGATGTCGCGGCGGATCGCATTGAGTGAGGGAATCCCCACGTCGCGGCCACGGGCGATGTTGAGCGCCGGCAGGTCGAGCGGCAGGCCGAGCAGGTTATTGCGCAGTGCCTCGGTGACGAACTCGTCGATTTCGTTACCGGTTTGCCGCGTCAACCCGCGCACGATCGCACTGGTCGCGTCCTCTGGCGATACGCCACTGGCGGCGTACGCCAACGGGTTGAGGAACGCCGCGATCAAGCCCATTTGCTGATCGGGATTAGCGCTGGCCGGATCGCCCACCACGTTGAAATCGATGTCGTAGCGATCGACGGTCTCGGTCAGCATCGAGTGGCCAAACCGATACACGGTGTGGGCGAACTCGGCGACGATCGAGGCATCGAGGTCGACGTCGTAGACCTGGGTCGGTGCAAAGAACAGGTCAACGTTGGGCTGGATGGTCCGCGCAAACTCCTCGAACACCAGGTGTTGATACTGCATCTCGGTGCCGAACTTGGCAGCCTGGAACAAGCGCTCGCCATTCCACAGCAGCGCATCGAACTCAGCCTGGGTGGCTGGCAACGCGCTCACCGGAGTGAGCAGCCACTCATTGAGGAAGGCTACGTCACCCGAATCGAGCACGGTGTCCTTGGTCTGCTGGACCAGGCGGTTGTGCTCGGAGTGGAAGATCGCATGCACCGCGGTCAGGCCGATGTTCTCGTTGACCCGGCCGTCGCCGGCGATGTAGTGAGCGTCGAGCAGTTCGTTGTCATAGGTCAGGTTGTTGCCGCCCGGGCCAGCGGGCTGCGCATTGCCGACAATGGTGTCGGCATCCGCCAGCAGAACCCCACCGACGATTACCGGCGCGGCATTGTTGTTAATGTCGACGAGGAACTGGTGACCGGTGCGCACAGCATTGGTCAGGTTAAGGGGAGCAAGCGGATTGCCTTCGACAAGGACGTCATCCGCGGTGCCGCCAAGACCGTCAACACCCTTCATCACCACCATCGGGAAGCCGTTCGGCCCCTTGATGAAATTGCCATAGGCGTCAGTCGCCAATAGCGGGGCATTATCGACATCGGCATCGGTAAGGTTGATACCCAGGATGTCGCGGGCCTGTGCCTTGACGACCTTCCAGGTCGCCATGCCACCGATTTCGACGTCGTCCGCGGTACCAAACGAGCCATCCACACCCAGATCACGGTTGGTGATCAGCCTGCCGGTCGCTACGGGGCCGTTGTCAGTCATTTGATAAGCGCGCAGGAACACCTGATGCGACGGGTGCGAGCTGTAGGTCTGGTTCTGGTCCACGAACGGCGTGGTGGTGTTGGTTTGCTCATGGATGTCGTCGGCCGTGCCGAGAATGCCATCCGCCCCTGGCAGGTTGGTCGCGCGGGTCAGCACCATGAAGTTGGTGTTGCCGCCTGGCACAAACAGCGGATCATCCGGTTGCAGCGGGATGAACACGGTGCCCGAACCGCCTTTGGTCACCAGGTCCAGACCATGATCGAAGAACTGCCCGAAGAAGGTCATCCAGGCGTTGAACGGCGCAGACAATCCCGCATCCGCCGCGGTGTTCTCGAAAAAGTACACATTGTGGTCGTCGGCGGTACCAAACTGTCCATCCATCCCGGGGCTGGCGACTATCTGTACGCCATCCTTGAGCACGTCGTCGTTACCCACCGCGCCGAAGTTGAGCACACCGTCCAGGCCCGGGTCGAAAGCCGTGGCATAGGCCGCCGGGTTGTTCGCCGTCTGATCGACGATCAGGTTACTGATGGTGCGCGGCTGCGAGTCAATCACAAGGCCGCTGTTCTGCGCATACGACGTTCCCGCTTCCGCCGGATTGAAGACCGGATCGGTCAAGCGCGGGAAGACGTTATCGGCGGCACCAAACTCGGTGTGATTGTTGCCGTTGAGGTTCATCAGGTTGTTGTTCGACCCGTCGACTGCACGCAGGCCCAACGGCGCACGGATGTTCGGGATCAGCGAGAGGATGTCCTGACCGGACGCTTCCGCCTCGGCAATCTTGATCTGGTCGAGGATGAAGTTGAGGTCGGAACGGACCATGTGAAGGCCCGCGCCACCCGCGGTGGCATCGACTACAGGTACCGCCGCCGTTGGCGTGACCGGTGCACCGGCGACTATGGTAGCCGTCGGCGTGGAGAACAGGATCTCCGTGGTGCCATGACCGTCCTGATAGATCGCCTTGACCCGCAACGACAACCCGGCGAGGTCGGGAGAGACCTTGAACGCGGTGCCATCGGCGCTTTGGAACGCCAGGTCGCCAGCCGGCAACAGGATGATGTCCTCGAATACGCCGGTGCCTGGATTGGCCTCGAACTGCCAGATGTAGGACACCGAGGAGTTGTTGAGAGTACCCAGCGGATTACCCGCCGCGATGTTGTTGCCATCGCGCACCCCTGCGACGCTGACCGTCAGCGTGTCGCCCACCGTTATCGCCCCGCCGTTGCCATCCGTGACGGTAGGACTGCCAACCGGTTGGGCATTCTGCCCCGGCACCAGCACTAGCTGGTCATCGGCGAATTGCAGGCGTTCGATATGCAGCAGGGTATCGGTGCCGTCGCGACCCGCTACGCTATCTGTCACCGTATAGACATCGTCCGCCAAAGTGGCCGTGCCGCGGTCGTCAACGGTAACCGTATACTCGGCCTGAAGCCCGGAGAAGATGGCGGTGTCGAAGGCCGCCCCACCCGTTGAGGTACCGGGCATGATTTCCCGCACGGCCTTGAGCTGGCCAGGGTTAAAGGTGCCGTCCAGCATGAGCGGGATCATATCGACCATGCTGTCGAAGGTAGCGATCTCAGGGCCGGTATGGTTGACGTCGCCGGCGGCATAAACGGCAATTCTGACGTTGATCCATTTGTCGCCATCGATCAGATCATCGCCACCGCGGCCTTCGATCAGGTCGCTGCCATTGCCGCCGAGGATGATGTTGCCAGTGGCAAAGCCAGTGACCGGCAATCCGGCATCGGCCAGGAACTGGTCCAGGCCGCGGATCAGCGCGACATTGGTCAGCGCACTGCCCGTGGTACCGCCGTGGTTGACGATAGTGACTGCATCGACATCATCGCCTTTGAGCACATCGCCGAAACTCGAACCGGACAAGCCTTCGACCTCGGCAAAACGGTCAAGAATCGAGGCAGGCGAGGCGCCGACCGGATTGAACACGCCGGCATTCTGGTTGGGTGCATTGCCGTGTGGCTGCGCCAACGCGGCCAGGCTCAGGTCAACGGTCACGCCAACCTTGTCATTCTTGTAGGTGACCCAGTCGAAGCCGGACATGCCGTCCATCTTGTCCTGGGCATCGCTGCCGACGAAGATGTCGTCGCCACCCTCGCCGATCATTTCGTCGAAACCGCCACCACCGACAAAGATGTCGTTACCGATCACATCGTCATTGAGCAACGGCGAGAAGTTATCGCCAGGCGCACCGTCCTGGGTGCCCTTCTCGATCCAGTCATCACCTTCGTTGCCGGTCGGTGGCAGGTTGGTCTTGGCGCCGAGGATGAAGTCATCACCCTGACCGCCGAAGGTGGTGCTGATGTCTTCGGTGGTGATGATGAAGTCCTGACCATCGCCACCCAGGATCAGGTTGCCTGCGGCAAGCATGCTGCCAACCACGATCACATCGTTACCGGCATTGCCTTCCAGACGGTTGTCGCCGAACGAGTCGCTGATGATGTCATCGCCCGCGCCGCCCAGTACCGCATCGTTCCCGGCACCGCCTTCGAGGCGGTCGTTGCCGGCGTCGCCGTAGATGGTGTCATCGCCGTCACCGGAAATGATGATGTCATTGCCGGCGGTGCCGCCCATGACGATATGGTCTTCACCGGTGTAATGCAGATAATTGGTGTCCGGCCCCACCGTGTCGGGGTTGTCGCGAATCACCAGCGGCACGACTTCCACGCCGTTGATCATGATGCCGCCCGTCGGATCGGCACGGCTGTCCACGCCCAGGCCGGTGAACTGGGCGGCCTGATTCACTTCGAGGGTGAACGTCGGCGTCAGGAACACAGTGTTCGCCAGGTGGGTGACATCGGTGTTGAGCATGATCAGCTTGGCAAAGGAGTTGTTCTCCAGTTCAGTGCCGAAGTTCAGGCCCGCGGTACGCGACAGGTAGTAGAAGCGGTCGCCGTTCTGCAACGCCTCCATCTGGGTTTCAAACACGAAGTTGAACGTCGAGCCGAGCATGCCGCCGAACGGCATCTTCTGTTCGGCGAGGCCACCGACCCAGAAGTCGATGTCGTCGACGCCCGTGATCGTCACACCCGTCAGGTCATCTGCAGTACCCGGTACCCCATCTTTACCGGCCGTCGTTACGTTGGCATAGGCACCGGTGCTGTTGAGGAAGTCCAGGCGGTCAGCCGGCGAACCTGCACCACCGAGTACCAGCGCCAGGGCTGCAGCGCGTTTGTCTGCCAGCGTGGTCGCCGCCGTGATCGAGGAATGCGTACCAAAGGCCGCGATGAAGTTGACCAGCGACTCGGGGTGTTTGAGGCTGTCCGCCAGGTCAGCCCAACTGATGTATGGCTTGAGTTGGCTGTCACCGGTTGATGCATAGAACTCACGCCGCGCCTCATTCAAGGTGGGGATGCCAGTGTCGCGACCACGCGCCAGGTTCAGGGCCGGCAAATCGAGCGGCAGACCGAGCAGGTTGTTGCGCAACGCTTCGGTGACGAACTCATCGATCTCGTTGCCGACCTGGCGGGTCACACCGCGAACGATCGCCCCTGCCGCCTGGTCCGCAGTCACCCCGCTGCCGGCGAACGCCAGCGGGTTGAGGAAGGCCGCGATCAGACCCAGTTGCGAGTCCGGGTTGGCCGGGTTGGTGAGGAGCGGATTGAACGCGGGGTCGAAGCGATCGACGGTCTCGGTCAACATCGAGTGACCGAAGCGGTACACCACATGGGCGAACTCGGCGAGGATTGCCGGGTTGATCGAGGTGTCATATCCATTGGGCGCAAGGAATCCGTCGATCTGCGGCTGAATGGTCCGCGCGAACTCCTCGAACACCAGGTGTTGGTACTGCATTTCGGTGCCGAACTTGGCGGCCTGGAACAGACGTTCGCCGTCCCACACCAACGCTGCGATCCCGGCGGGTGTAGTCGGAATCGCGGCCACGTCGACTGCCAGCCACTCATTGAGGAAGGCCAGGTCGCCGGCGGCTATGAGGGTGTCCTTCGTTTGCTGGACCAGGCGGTTGTGCTCGGAGTGGAACACATGGTGCACGGTGGTCAGGCCAATGTTCTCGTTGACCCGGCCGTCGCCGGCAATGTAGTGGGCGTCGAGCAGTTCGTTGTCATAGGTCAGGTTGTTGCCGCCCGGACCAACGGGCTGCGCATTGCCGACAGCGATGTCGGCATCCGCCTGCAGAACCCCACCGACGACTACCGGTGCGGCATTGTGGGCGATGTCGTCGAGGAAGCCATGCCCGGTGCTCACGGCGCTGGCCAGACTGATCGGAGCAGCCCGGTTGCCTTCGACCAGTTGCGTGACGTCATCAGCTGTCCCGGCGATGCCGTCAGCACCGTTACTGATGCGAATCACCACCTGCGGCATGCCGTTCGGCCCGCGGATGAAGTTGCCGTAAGCATCGGTCGCCAGCAGCGGTACGTTGTGCACATCGGCGTCGGTCAGGTTGATGCCGAGAATGTCACGGGCCTGCGCCTTGACCACCTTCCAGGTCGCCATGCCGCCATTTTCGCCGTTGCCGTCGTCGGCAGTGCCGAACAGACCATCGGCGCCGAGATCGCGGTTGGTAATCAAGCGTCCCGTTGCAACAGGATCGCCGTCCGCATTGAGCACGTACTCGCGCAGGAACACCTGATGCGAAGGGTGCGAGCTGTAGGTCTGGCTCTGGTCGACGAAAGGCGAGGTGGTGTTGGGCTGGCCATCATCGGCAGTGCCAAGTACTCCGTCTGCGCCGGCGGTACGCACCGCACGTGGCAGCACCATGAAGTTGGTCGGGCTGCCCGCTACGAACAACGGATCGTCCGGTTGCAGCGGAATAAACACGAAGTCGGTAGCGCTCTTGGTGACCAGGTCGAGACCGTGGTCGAAGAACTGGCCGAAGAAGGTCATCCACGAGTTGAAGCTGGCGGTCAGGCCGACGTCCGGCGACACGTTGGGCATGAAGAACACGTCCTTGTCATCGGCCGTGCCGAACACGCCATCCAGCCCGGGGCTGGTGACTATCTGTACGCCTTCCTTGAGGACGTCGTCATTACCCGCACCCACCACGCCGAAGTTGAGCACACCGTCCAGGCCCGGGTCGAACGCTGCGGCGTAGGCCGCCGGGTTATTGGCGGTCTGGTCGACGATCAGGTTACTGATGATCCGTGGTTGCGGATCGGTCACCGACCCTGTCCCGGCGTATGCATCCAGAAACGAGGGATCGAGCAGGCGCGGGAAGGCATTGTCCGCGGTGCCAAACTCACTCTGGCCGGTGACCAGGTTGTTGAAGCTGCCATCGACGGTACGCAGGCCGAACGGCACCTGAGTGTTGGGAAGCAAATCAATGAGGCTTGTGCCGTCGGCATTCGCTTCTGCGATAAAGATTTGTTTAAGGATGAACTCCAGGTCCGACTTGTTGAAATTGGCCATTTTGGATTGCCCTCGATCTATTTGGGTAAAGGCACGGGACGAGAAAATCCTCCCGCGCCAAGTCAAGTGCTGGCTTGCGCAGTTTGTTGGTTATGTTTTTTTGCAAGAGCTCTGGCGTTACCCGGGACCCGGGATACACGCCTGGAATTCGCGAAATGAATTGCTCGCCGGGCGATCAGGCAGAGCGGATTCGAGCCCTGGGCGGGCCATGGAATCTGGAAGTGAAGGCGAACGTCCTGGACAGCCCCTTCCCTCTGCAAAAGCACGAAATGATCGACATAATTCTGCTCCTCTCAGGAGAATCACCGCGCCTTGCGTTGCCAAAGCGATGGCAAGCTTCAGGCGGGCGGGTCCCCCGATAACTAAGACTAAAGTTCCATAGCAAATCTTTGTCAATTTTACGTCGATAAAACAGACGACCGGTGTTAGGCCTCACAACTAGCTGTTTTTAAAAGACATATAGGAAGTTGAGTGCAGGTATAGAGCGAAATGTTATTTCTTACTGCCGGGAGTGCATAAAGCAAAGGAATAAAGTCGTAGCGCGTAACGACCTAAGTACCTTTCATGTCCTTCATCCAGAAGAAGGTTGTGTCCTTCCAGCCTTGGGTGGAGAGATTGCGCGCGCCGAACCGGAGGTACGGGTGGCCGTCGAAAAAGGCCTGAAGCAAATACAGAAAGCCTGGGCCGATCGTCTCGGTAGCCCTGATGCGGCATGGGCCGTCATCGCTCAATGTGTGGGAGCGCTAGTCCTGTCCCTAGCAGTCGAGAAAGAACGAACTCACAAGGAAATCATTGCCTCGACCCGCGAAGCTATTGAAAAGAGCTATTTCACGCCGGAAAAATAGAAAAACGTCTCCGATTATGCGAGAGCAGCTCGCAACGCCATGATCATCGCTATCGCTGCAAAACCCTGGTCGATTCAGGCCCTCCCTGAATACCCACACCGAATGCATTCATGAGGCGATTGAGTGGAAGGAGAAAGAGAGGGCATCCATTGCCCTCCCCTCTACTGTTCCGCCCTCCTGCGACGGTACTGACCAGTACCTCAGACGACCAGAATGAAGTCCGTCTGATCAACGGCCGCGCTGTTGACACCCACAAGGCGGATGGAGTCCGCTCCGATCCCGACCACGGTGTCTGCCCCGTCAGCCGTTATGCTCACGTTGGTCGCGAACACCGCGCTAGTGACCCCCATCCCCGTGATATCGAGCAAGTCCTGCCCTGCAGCCGGGTTGGYTYCGAAGTTCAGGATCGTATCGTTGCCGAAGCCTGGGGCAAACGCGAAGATATCGTTGCCGGCGACGCCGCCACTCATCACGTCGTTACCTGCGCCACCGACGAGGACGTCATTACCCGCCCCCCCCMCGATCACGTTGTCGAGCGCGTTGCCGGTGCCCGCAAAGTYGCCGCTGCCGCCGAAAAACAGGTTTTCGACGTTGGCACCCAGGACGTAGCTCCCGAGCGAGGTCCAGRCCGTGTCAATACCCTCMCCGCCAAGCTCGCTCACCACGTCCCCAAGCTCGGTGRCTTCGTAGAYATCGTTGCCGACACCGCCGGYCATCGTGTCGGYACCTGCGCCACCGATSAKGASGTCGTTACCTGCGSYACYGACGAGGAYGTCATTACCCGCCCCCCCCRCGATCGYGTTGTCGAGCGCGTTGCCGGTGCCCGCAAAGTCGCCGCTGCCGCCGAAAAACAGGTTTTCGACGTTGGCRCCCAGGACGTAGCTCCCGAGCGAGGTCCAGACCGTGTCGCTGCCRSMACCGGCGAGCTCGSTCACCACGTCCCCRAGSTYGKYGACTTSGTAGACATCGTTGYCGMCRCCRCCGACCATCGTGTCGGYACCTGCGCCACCGATCAGGACGTCGTTACCTGCGCCACCGACGAGGACGTCATTACCYGCCCCCCCCGCGATCGTGTTGTCGAGCGCGTTGCC
>NZ_JBFUID010000105.1:0-10967 GCF_056402055.1 Pseudomonas sp. P4_C4
AACCCAAGGTGATCAGGTCAAGTTCATCAACGAAGACATCGACAACACGCACCGGATTAGTCTCGCTGACGTAATCGTCCAGGCTCTCGGGGAGCAGGGTCCTTTGACCTCGGTGTTCACCTTGAATGAAGCGTTTCATGGGCAACCCTTGCGATGAAATCCTGGGAAATCATAGCAAGGGTTTGCTTTGGAGTTTTTACACACTCTGGGCCGGCGGCGGCTAACCCGGCATCCATGCCGGGTTGCCCACTGCGCAGAACCTCCACTCGGCCTCACGAGGGGGCGTACACCGCAACAGCATCCGAGGCGGCCTACCGGCCGGCCTGGTTCTGATGCGTGCGTGTTTCCCTGTAGGAGCTGTCGAGTGCAACGAGGCTGCGATCTTTTGGCCTTATTTTTTACAAGCAAGATCAAAAGATCGCAGCCTTCGGCAGCTCCTACAGGGGGAATGCGTTTAGCCGAAAGAGATTGGTCGGCCATAAGGCCGCCTTCGCGAGCAAGCTCGCTCCCACAATGGGTCGGCGTACACCAACTGCTCTTTACCACTCAACAGGCCGAGCGTTAGCTCGCCTGCAGCTCTTGATCTTGATCCACCCGCCCCCTCGGCAGGCTGAGTGGAGGTGTTCATCCGGGGATGGGCGCGCAGCGCCGTTCGACGCAGTCGAACTCATTGCATATAGGTCGAAGCGAAGCCGACCGGAGGGCGATGCCCCCGGATGAATACCGGAGCGAAGGAACCCCGAGCCTTAGCGAGGGGCCGGACGTTCGGGGCGAGACCTTTTGGTTCCTTTTGGGCTGGGCCGGCACTCCGGCGTTTGCCAAAAGGGACTCGCCGTAAGGGCGAAACCATAAGTCGCCGTTACCGCAGAAACGGATATGTACTCAGTCAACAAAGCAAAGGCCGGCTGTCAGCTCTTCACCACCACCCACGTAAAACACAACGGCAACTGCGCCACCTGCTGCTGATAGCGGTCATAGAGTTCTTCGCGATTGGAGTGCGGGTACTCCTTGAAGTGACGGATCTGCAGCCCTGCCGCAATGGCGGCGCTGAAGAGGTCGCCCAGGGTGTGGACAAACCAGTAGGACGCCGCCGACGGCTGTTCGACCTTGCCTTCGTAGACGATCGGTTCGTGCTGCACGAACGGTTCGCGACGGAAGTATGAGCTGGACACGCGAAAAGGATCGGCAGCCTCGGGGTCGAACATTTCCAGGAACGGGTGGGTTTCGTACACCACCAGCGCCCCACCCGGCTTCAGCGTGCACGCCACATGGCGGAAGAATTCGCCGATGTCCGGCATCCAGTTCAGGACGCCGATGGTGATCAGCGCCAGGTCAAAGCGCTCCTGCAGTTGCGCAGGCAAATGGTGAATGTCCGCTTCGATGAATTGCGGCGCATGGGGCGAGCGGGACGCCAGTTCCCGTGCCTGTTCGAGAAATGCTTCAGACTGGTCGACGCCCACCACGCTACGCGCGCCCAGGGCAAACAGCGACAGACTTTCGCGGCCGTTGTTGCAGCCCAGTTGCACCACCTCCTTGCCGTCGACACCTGTCTGGGTCAGCAAGGCGGTCAAGGTGTCATCCAGGCAGGAGAAATCCGCGTGCGCCACGTCCTTCAACAAGGCTTGCCATTCGCAGGAAGCTTTGTGGTGACGGGCGGAGTCATTCCAGGCCTCGCGGTTACTGGCGATGGCTTGTTCTTTTGTCGGCAGTTCCATTGCACGCTCCAGGGTTCGGGTCGTCGATTTGACCGGCCGGAGTCTAGATCAACCTCCTCCTGGCAGGTGTTGCGAACTTGTAATCCGCACAGCACCAACGGCTGCCCACGGCGGCAGCTATAGTTAATGACCTTGGGAGAAATGTGGTTAAACCGATTTAGCAGGTGTTGCCATGAACAAAACCAATCTGACGCTTTTGCTCGCCGTCTGCCTGAGCGCGACCGCCGTCGCCCACGCCGACGACATGCCAAACACCACCAACTACAGCAGTGAATTCAACTATTACGGCGCCGACCAACCCTTCGCGCACCCCGTACCACTGTCCATGAGCATCGTGCCACCAGGTTCGTACCTCCCGACCGCACCCGGGGAGTTCATTCCGGTTTCAAGTGAGCACGTGTTCTCCGACTCGCGCCTGCCGACTGTGGCCGACGCCACGGTTCGCGTGTTTGTCCGCAGCTACGATCCGGAACATGGCGTCTACGTGAACCAGGAAGTCCAGGACTCCGGTTGCGTGCTGTCCTGCATGAGGCAAGGCCCGGTGTTGCAGTGAGAACGCCCCCTACCACTGGCGTTTGTCCGGGCGGGCGAGGCCGAGTTTTTCGATCCGGTAGCGCAACATGTCCCGGCTAAGACCCAGCAGGCGTGCCGATTTGGTGACGTTCCAGTCGGTCTTGTCGAGCATCTTGCGCACCATGTCGCGCTCCACTTCCGGCAGGTTCATGGATTCGTTGCCGTTGTAGGAGGGACGCGGTTCGCTGAAATGTTGCAGCTCGTGATGAAACATAGGTGGCTCATCCACCAGGCTCAGGCAGACGTTCAACTGATGGACGGCGATGGTGTCGCTTTGCGCCAGCAACACGGTTTGCTCCAGCATGTTGCGCAATTCCCGCACGTTGCCCGGCCAGCTGTAGCTGAGCAGCAAATCTTCGGCCTGATTACTGAAATGCAGGTTCGGCTTGCCGTAGCGTTTGCCATGCAGCCCCAGGAAGTGCCGGGCCAGCAGCAGGATATCGGCACCCCGGGCATACAGGCGCGGCACCTTGATCGAAATGATGCGCAGGCGGAAAAACAGGTCGCGGCGGAATTTGCCTTGCTGGACCATTTGTTCGAGATTGCAGTTGGTGGCGCTGATCACCCGCAGATCGACCTTGCGCTCCTTCACCGAACCGACCCGGCGAATGGTCCGGTCTTCCAGCAGCTTCAGCAGCTTGGCTTGCAACAGCAGGTCCATTTCACCGATTTCATCGAGGAACAGCGTGCCGCCATCGGCCGCTTCCACCAGCCCCATGCGACGCTCCTTGGCGTCGGTGAAGGCGCCCTTCTCGTGGCCGAACAGTTCCGATTCCACCAGATTGGACGGAATCGAAGCGCAGTTGAATTCAATGAACGGGCCTTTGCTGCGCGGGCCGTCGAAGTGCAGGGCCCGGGCCACCAGTTCCTTGCCGGTGCCGGTCTCGCCTTCCACCAGGACCGGCGGCAGATCACTGTTGGCCATCCGCCGTTCGGCGTCGAGCAACTGGCTGATGATGCCCTTGAGGTATGCCATCGGTGCCGACTCGCCAATCAGCGCCTGCAACCCCGACTTCTGGGCTTCGCGCTCCTGGTAAAACGACAGCGTGCGCTCCATGCGGTCGGTAGCCAGGGCCTTGTCCAGCAGCAGCTTGAGCTCCGGCAGGGCCACCGGTTTGGTGACGTAGTGAAAGGCGCCCTCTTTCATCGCCACCACGGCGTCTTCGACGTTGCCGTAGCCGGTCATCATGATCACTTTCAGATCCGGCGCGCTGACGCGCAGCTTCTGGATCAGGTCGTGACCACTCATGCCCGGCAACGAGTTGTCGGTCAGTACCACGTCAGGAGCGAAAGCACCCAATTGCTCCAGTGCGTCTTCAGCCGAGTAGCAAACGGTCACCTCGAAGCCCTTGCGCTCCAGGTAAGTCTGAATATTCTCGGCGAGGATTTCGTCATCCTCGACCAACAGAATGCTGTGCTCCATATGCCCCTCCCGTTGCCACTTTGAAATTGAGACAAACACGGGTTCCTTCCTGCTCCCGGCTGGTCAGTTCGACCGAGCCGTCAAACCGCTCCATTATTCTCTTGACCAGGGCCAGGCCCACACCCAACCCACCTTGCTTGGTGGTGAAAAACGGCTTGAAGACCAGTTGTTGCTGTTGTTTGGACATGCCCTTGCCGGTGTCGGTCAGGGTCATGCTCAAGTCGCCGGGCACAGAGGAATCGATCTCGATCGTCAGCACGCCACCCTTGGGCATGGCTTCCAGTGCGTTGGCAAACAGGCTATTGAGTATTTGCGTGAGCAGCACCTGTTGGCTGACGACCGGTGGCACGCTGACAGGAGAGAAGCGCACTTCGACGTTCGAACGTTTGATCAGGGACTCAAAGGCACTCAAGGTGTCATCGAGGGCCAGCACCAGGTCGACCGTTTCACAGTCGTCATTCATCGGTCGTAACGACACCAGCAATTCACGGACCCAGCGCGACATGCGGTCGACCTGACTGATGATGTCGCCAATGTTTTTCTGTGCGGTCTGGCTGGCGATGCCTTGGGCCAGTTCGGCGCTGGAACGGATGTTCGCCAGTGGATTGCGCAGGCTGTGGGCGACCGCCGAGGACATTTCCCCCAAGGCGACAAAGGTTTCGTTGGCGATCAGCTGTTTCTGCTGGCTCTGCAGCTGTATCGCCGCGCGCCGGACGATCCAGAACAGCCCCAGGTAAATGACCGCCCCGCCGATCAGGGTGGCCAGCCAGATCGCCTTGAAGCCACGCTGGATGCGTTCCACCAGGTCCACCGGTTCCTTGTAGATCTCCACCATGGCAATCACTTTGCTTCTGTCGGCATTGAACATCGGAATGTAGTTCTCGACGAACAGGTATTCCGGTTCGCGCAGCAGGCGTTGCTCGGGGCGCTCCTCATCGATCTCGTGGTAGCGGGTGGACACCGGAGATTTCATTTCGAAAGATTCATCCAGCTCCTCGTCGTCTTCGATGCGTATGCCAATCAACTCGGAGTTTGTCGACCAGACCACGGTGCGGTCCTGGGCGTACACCGTCGCCAGCAGGATGTCCGGCAGATGCTCCACATGGTCGAGAAACTCAACGCGCGCGGCGGCCCGGGCTTCGGGGTTGATGTCGGAATCGGCATGGTCCATGCGTGGGTCGAGCATTTCGCCCATGGTTCTGCCCGGCGAAATCCTGGCATGACGGATTTCGGCCTCGCCAATGGTTTGAATGAACTGCGCAGTCAGCATCGAATCGCGCTCGATGCTTTCATCGACCACAAAGCGCGTGGAGATGTAACCCAGCCCCAGCGCCACCACGGCGATGATGAAAAAGCTTGCCAGGGAGAACCAGCGCAGCAAGTTGAACTGCGGCCGCCAACCCTTGCGCGGTACTGCCGGAGCCTGCGGCGCAGCTACTTTTTGTTGTTCCAGTATCTGCATGGCTTTGTCCTGAGTCTTTGAGATCGAGCCTTTCCAGCCGGGTATCAAGTCAGTGTAGGTAACATTGATAGCAATTGACTGGCCCACGTAACTATTTCGACGCTATTGCACCTGGGTCATGTCGGGTTGCGCGACCGAATGATGATGTTCAGGCTCCTCGTTACCACTGGCCAATGGCACTACCGGCGGATGCTGACGGTTGGTTTCTTCCTGCAGGAAATCGATGATGGACTGGACGGAACGCTCATCCAGCCGCAAGTTGGGCATCGGGATCCTGTTGTAGCGATCGAACAGTTCCATCGCAATCGGGTCCTTTTCCGCGAGCATGCGATCCGGTTCGCGGATCCAGCGGTTGAGCCAGGCCGGATCGCGCTGATGGGTCACGCCGATCAGGTCCGGGCCGATGCTGTGCAGGCCGATGCCCTGCCCGTCCAGCGGACCGAGGCTGTGGCAAGATGCGCAACGGGTGCGGAATAGCTCTTCACCATTGCTCGGCGGACGGATTTGCGGTGCATCGGCATAGCTTTCTTCCACACTGGGCTGTTTCCAGTTCTGCAAGGTATTGGCCAGTTGGTCGGCCAGAATCCACGGGTTTTCGAACGGCGAGGCTTTCATCCAGCGGCCCGTTGCCTGGTTGCCGACGATCAGGCTGAGGTTGTGGTCCTTGTTGCGCCCGTTATCGATGCCTTCGATGAACAGCCCCAGCTTCTTGCGCAGCTCGGTGACGTCGGCGAATTCCCCGGTGAGGAATTTCCACCCGGGCCCGACCTGGAAGCGTTGCGCATAGGCCTTGAGCACCTTGGGGGTATCACTCAAGGGGTCGATGCTGATGGAATAGAAGAAGACGTCCTTGCCGACCCGATCCCCCAGCAGTTTCTGCACCTGGCGCAGGCGCGCGGTTTCCAGGGGGCAGGAGTCGCTGCACGAGGTGAAGATGAAGTTGATCACCACCACCTTGCCTTTGATCATGTCATCGAAAAAACGCAGCTGCTGACCGTCCTGGTCGGTCAGCAGGGTGTTGGGGAAATAGTCGCCTCCCCACGGGGTGGCGGCTTCAACGACAGCGGGTTCGGCAGTGGATGCAGGAGCAGGTGCGGGCGTCGACGTCGGCTGGCTGGCGACCAGCAGCTGGCTGGCCAGCAAACCGGTCACCATCATCAGCACCAGGTGCATGCCCAAGGCTCGTGAGCGTGGTGAATGCAGCCTCATGTTCATCTCGACGCCCTCCCTGTTCAGGGTTTGACAACCACTTCAGGACCCGTCCTGTTGTGGCAACGGACCAGTGGCCGCCGGTGGAAACGGCAAGGACGCCGCCGGCGTGGCGGGGTCAGGTTTTGCCGGACCGAATGCTTCGAACAACAGCAGTTGTTGCGTGGATGGCTGCGCACCGAACAACGGGCTGGACTTGTTATTGTTGGGGTAATTAAAACGGGGCTGCACGGCGGGCGGCAGGACGCTCAAGGGCGTTAACAGTCCTGAACGCTTGAAGTTGTACTGCCCTTTTTTTTCCATCACCAGCCGCCTCGATGTCGTGATGGGGGTGATGGGGGTTCTGCAAGGACCTCGCCAATTATGTAATTTTCTTGTACAAAAGCACTAACACTTTACAAAACAATGACTTACCAATATCAATGTGCGATGACCGTGGAAATGACCGGGGATTGAAACCCAATATTGGGGGATAGTTCATCCCCGTTTTTTCAGGGGACCAGATTAAACAACAGACGGACAGTGGTGCCCTCGCCTTCACGACTATCCAGGGTCACCGCACCGCCAAAACGTTCCATGATCCGCTTGACCAGCACCAGCCCGACGCCCAGCCCGCTCTGCTTGGTGGTAAAGAACGGCCGGAAGGCCAATGTGCGCTGCTCCTCGCTCATGCCTTTGCCGGTATCGCTCACCTTCACGCTGACGCGCTGGGCATCGCGCGGCTCGATCTGGATGGTCAGCGTACCGCCGCTGTCCATGGCTTCCACCGCATTGGACAGCAGGCTGTTGAGGATCTGGGTCAGTTGCACCTGCTGGCTCAGGACCATGGGCGTTTGATCCGGTTCGAACACCACGTTGACCTTGGCCTTGCTGATCTGATGCTCGTAAGCCATCAGGCTGTCATGCAGTGCCGCCACCAGATTCACCGGTTCAGCTTCGTCATTGAGCGGTCGCAGGGACTGGAGCAACTCCCGTACCCATTTCGACATGCGATCGACCTGACCAATGATGTCGTTGATGTTCCCGTGTGCCGGACCGCTGTCGAACTCTATCGCCAGCTCGGCGCTTGAACGGATGTTCGCCAACGGATTGCGCAGACTGTGGGCGACCGCCGAGGACACCTCCCCCAGCGCCACAAAGGTCTCGTTGGTGATCAATTGCTTCTGCTGCGCCGCCAGCAGGATCGCCGCCCGCCGCACGATCCAGTACAGACCCAGGTAAATCAGACCGCCGCCCAGGGCGGTCGCCAGCCAGATCAGCACCAGGCCGCGCTCCATGCGGTTGATCAGGTCCTGCGGTTCCTTGTAAATCTCGACCATCGCCGTGACGGTGCTGCCATCGGCGTCGAACAGGGGAATGTAGTTTTCGATGAAGATGTACTTGGGGGGCTCCACGAACTTCTGTTCCATGCGGGATTTGTCCACATCGTGGTAACTGGTCGACACGGGAAGCCTGGAGCTGAACGCCCGGTCGAGGTCTTCATCGCCATGGATCGTGGTGCCCATCAAGGCCGGGTTGGTCGACCAGATCACCCTGCGATCGGGTGCATAGATGTTGGCCAGGATCACGTCCGGCAAGTTTTCGATATGGTCGAGGAAATCACCACGGGCACTGGCGCGGGACAGCGTGTCGACGTCAGGAAAGTCCTTGTCTTTTCGTGGGTCGAGCAACTCGCCCATGGTCCGGATGTTGGGAATCGACACATTGCGCACCTCGACCGAGGCAACCGCCTGAATGAATTGCGAGGTCAACAGTGCATCGCGCTGCACGCTTTCGGTAATCACGAACTGCGAGGACACCGCCCCCAGCGCCACCGCCACCGTGCCGATCACCGCCATGCTGATCAGCGAAAACCAGCGCAGCAGATCGAACGGCCGCTTGCGCGTGTTCAAGCGGGCTTCGCTTTCGGTCACAAGCACTTTGGTGATTGAGTTCATGGACACGGTTCCCGGAAACCCCCTATAGGTTTATAGCCCACTCATAGCCGTTTGCCCGAACCTGGGGACTGCGATTCCCCACCCTCCCCGCCGTCCTATCCACCCCCAATGTTGGGGACAGCTGCCTGTCTCCCAACCTCCCGGTCTGCGCCGCGACTGCGCCAACGCCTTTACTCCGGGGCTCTCCCGGGCGTTTTCGCTGATTGGTATGGAAGTTGCCAAACTCCCTGCCAACTGACCCATCCCCGAGGGGCAGGTACTTCGATAGAGGGAATACTCATGCACCCTTTACTGTGCAAAACCGCGACCGCCCTGGTCGTAGCCGCTCTAGCCCAAGGTATTGCCCAGGCAGCGCTGTTTGCCGTAGACCCCGGACCCTACCTGCCAGCAAATGGCAATTTCGCCGCCTGGTATCAGGACACCCACGGCCGAACCCTTGACCTGTGTTTATCCAAGGCTGTCAGTTCCAGCGTTGCCAGCGCGCCGGGCGCTCCGACTTACATGTGCTCGTTGATCCCGAACCCCGGTATTTTCGACGACACTCAACCGTTGGTCTTCCCGACCAATTTCCCCGACGAAGCGTTCTGGGCCACCGGCGAAACCACCATCGTCGATGCCGCCCGAGGCATCGACCTGACCTATGTCTCGGCGCTCGAAGCCGCCTTCAGTGGCGGCGATCCACTGGAGGGCGACCAGATCAGCTTCGCCCGTATCCGTATTCGCATCGATGTACCCGTCGCCGGCACCTATGTCATCACCCACCCCTACGGCGTCGAAGTGTTCAACGTCGACACCCCCGGCCGGCGGGCGATCAACATGACCCGGGACATCGGTTACGGTGAAATCCGCCGCCGGCGGCAGTGACACCGAGCCGGTCGTAGTCGTCGGCACTGCACCGGACACCGGCGCGAACCAGGCTCCGATCTCTGTCGCCGATACTGCCAGCACCAGCGTCGGCGTGCCGATCACCCTCAATCTGCTGGTTAACGACAGGGACCCGGACGGCAATACGCCGCTGAGCATTACCGCGCTGACCCAACCGGCCGCCGGCCAGGGCACCGTGGCCTTGAGCGGCACTACGGCGGTGGTCTACACCCCTCCCGCTGTCGTCAACGCGCCGTTGACCACGACCTTCACCTACAAGGCCCAGGACGCCAAAGGCCTGGCCTCGACGACAGCGGCAACCGTGACCCTCACCGTGGCGCCTAACCGGCCTCCGGTGGCAGTCGCCGATGCCGTCACGACACCGGGTGTGGCGATCCCCATCAACGTGCTGGCCAACGACACCGACCCGGAAGGCAACGTGCCGCTAGCGGTCGCCAGCTTCACTCAACCCGCGGCGGGTCGCGGCACTGTCAGCAGTAACGGCACGGTGCTCACCTACACTCCGCCGGCCACCGTCACCACGGCCTTCACCACGACCTTCACCTACATCGCCCGGGACAGCTTCGGCGCCCTGTCGACGTCGCCGGCCACGGTCACCGTGCAGGTCTCGCCACGGCCTGCTGTTGAAACCTTCGCAGTGACCACCGCAACGGTGAGTGCCCGCTCCAATAACCGCTTCACCTGGGACTTTGCCGGCACTTCATCGGTGACCACCGGCAACACCATCACCATCAAGGTGACCACTCCGACCGGACTGGTCACCCTGGGCACCACCACCGTACAGGGGAACGGTCGCTGGCGGTTGACGGTGAACAACACCACCACGGTCGTTCCGTCGGCGAACCCGACCGCCACCATCACCTCGTCCCAAGGCTCCGTGCGGACAGTGCCGGTGATCGCCAACTGAGCCCGCGCCCCATTAGCCACATTGGTTGATGGGGCCGGCTTCAACCCTATGGAAAACCGCGGCCTCAGGTGGGGGGCCGCGGTTTTTTGCCGGGTGCATTGATGGAAGCAATCCAGCGGTGGTCTGGCTGCCATCACTGGAGCGGTGCCCGACCAAGCTCAATCCATTGGGCTGGGACAACTGCAAGTGAATGGCTGGCTCGCAAGCCGCCATCGTCGGAACGCCGCCCGGAGCAGGCTCGCTCCCACATTGGGTCCCGGTTGTACCCGTTGTTGTGATCACTCAAGCCCCTGTGTGCGAGCATCCGAGGCGGCCTGGTTCTTCATGCGTGCGCATTTCCCTGCAGGAGCTGTCGAGTGCAACGAGGCTGCGATCTTTTGGCTTTATTACTTACAAACAAGATCAAAAGATCGCAGCCTTCGGCAGCTCCTACGCAGTGATACATCCGTGAAATCAGGTCGGCTGTCAGGCCGCCATCAAGCTCGCGATGGCGACGTGGCAGGCAACGTGGGTTTTTGAGGGTGTACATATCCATTTCTTCGGTCACGGCCACTTAGGGTTCCGCCCTTACGGCGGGTCACTTGGAAAAGCCCCAAGTAACCAAGGGCTCTTGCCCCTGACATTCGGTGCCTCGCCGTGGCTCGGCATGCCCTCGCTCCGGTCCTGCTCCGTGGGCCCGCCGCCATCGGCCATCCATGGCCCAGAGTGTGTCAAAACGCCAAAGCCAACCCTTGCTATGATTGCCCCGGATTTCATCGCAAGGGCTGCCCATGAAACGCTTCATTCAAGGTGAACACCGAGGTCAAAGGACCCTGCTCCCCGAGAGCCTGGACGATTACGTCAGCGACACTAATCC